>NZ_JAGDQK010000040.1:0-64320 GCF_017498755.1 Bacillus sp. XF8
CTGGCTGAAGGGATCGGTCTTGAAAACCGACAGGCGGCGAGAGTCGCGCGGGGGTTCGAATCCCTCTACCTCCTCCATTTTATAATAATTAAAATGGAATGATAGGATAGTTAATAAAAACTATTAGATGTATAAAGATAACTAAAAGATATAATTAATATTTACTTCATGGAGGTATACCCAAGTTCGGCTGAAGGGATCGGTCTTGAAAACCGACAGGCGGCGAGAGTCGCGCGGGGGTTCGAATCCCTCTACCTCCTCCATTTTTTAAAAAGAATATTATACCGTCGCGGGGTGGAGCAGTCTGGTAGCTCGTCGGGCTCATAACCCGAAGGTCGCAGGTTCAAATCCTGTCCCCGCAACCAAATGGTCCCGTGGTGTAGTGGTTAACATGCCTGCCTGTCACGCAGGAGATCGCCGGTTCGACCCCGGTCGGGACCGCCATTTATTTTTGGCTCGGTAGCTCAGTCGGTAGAGCAGAGGACTGAAAATCCTCGTGTCGGCGGTTCGATTCCGTCCCGAGCCACCATTTTGAAATAGCAAGCCGGCTTAGCTCAATTGGTAGAGCAACTGACTTGTAATCAGTAGGTTGGGGGTTCAAGTCCTCTAGCCGGCACCACTTTCAAAATGAGCCATTAGCTCAGTTGGTAGAGCATCTGACTTTTAATCAGAGGGTCGAAGGTTCGAGTCCTTCATGGCTCACCATTTTAATTTTATGCGGGTGTAGTTTAGTGGTAAAACAAGAGCCTTCCAAGCTCTGGTCGAGAGTTCGATTCTCTTCACCCGCTTTTTCCATTGGGGGCCTATAGCTCAGCTGGTTAGAGCGCACGCCTGATAAGCGTGAGGTCGATGGTTCGAGTCCATTTAGGCCCACCATTATTCCGCAGTAGCTCAGTGGTAGAGCTATCGGCTGTTAACCGATCGGTCGTAGGTTCGAGTCCTACCTGCGGAGCCATATTATATAGAGAAGTACCCAAGTGGCTCAAGGGGCTCCCCTGCTAAGGGAGTAGATCGCTAACGCGGTGCGAGGGTTCGAATCCCTTCTTCTCTGCCAGAAATTGGCCCGTTGGTCAAGTGGTTAAGACACCGCCCTTTCACGGCGGTAACACGGGTTCGAATCCCGTACGGGTCATACTAAAAGAGATAGCATAATCTGCTATCTCTTTTTTATTTATTATAAGGATTTTCTTTAAACTAAAGTAGACTTTGATAGGTCTGCTTTTTTTATTCAAATTTTATAATTCATGTATACCTTTTTCTTTTTGGTGCGTCTGATTAATATCGGTTTAGCGCTTGGTTGAACGATTTTCCGAAGTTATAACTGCATGACTATATGCTGAACGGAGAGATTTGTAGCCTAGAAGTGCGATAATCAAAGCAAGTGATCCCGCTATTATAGTCACGATAAATCCTGCTCTTGCTCCAAAACTATCCACCATGAATCGCACTACAGCCGCGATCCCAACGATACCTAATCCTGCAATTGCCCAAGTCATTCTCTCTGTTACTTTTGATTCAGGAACAATCTTCTCCAGCAATCCTATAGTAATGATCATAGTAGGAGTCACGGACATGCCAGCGAAGACAGCCATTACGAGCAAAGTGGATTGGAATATTCATGATTTAATTTGAGTAGGGATAATTTCATTCTATATAGTAATTTATGATGAATTTGATAGGTAAGAAAAATAATTTAAAGGGGAATAGGATATATAAAAGGTGGCACAAAAGTTTACCTTTTTATTATGTAGTGTGCCCAGCATACATATATCTTTTGTTTCATATTCCTATTTTGATGGAGTTATCTATTGTACAATTTTTATGTAAGAATTTATACAAGTTGTAGTCCTTGCTTTCTATAGATAAAAACTATCAAATAGTATTATGTCAGTGATATTTAAGAGCCTGCATAAGATTAAGAATCGTTCCTTTCGTAACAGAAAGAATTATAACAAATTATATATTTTTATATTGAAACACGCTATAGAATGGAGTGATTGTATGGATTTTGAAACTTTGTATCGAACGTATCAGCCTTTAGTTTACTCTGTTGCATACCGCCTACTTGGCTCTGTTAGTGATGCGGAGGATGTTACTCAAGATATATTTATCAAAGGTCAACATATGGACCAGGAATCCGTTAGAAATATGAAAGCGTATTTAATTAAAATGACGACAAATCATTGTTTGAATATACTACAATCGGCTCGGAAAAAGAGAGAAGTGTATACAGGAGAATGGCTTCCTGAGCCGGAAATAGATACGATGAAACTAAATCCTATGGAAACTATCATTCAAAACGAAAGAGTATCCTATGCATTTCTTGTACTGTTAGAGAATTTAACAGCTGTTGAAAGAGCCGTATTTGTTTTAAGGGAAGCGCTAAGTTACGATTATCGTGAAATAGCGGAAATTTTAAACAAATCAGAGGCAAATTGCCGAAAGATTTACAGTCGTTGTAAAGAGAAGATAAGGCATGAAGTACCCGTACATCCGCAACAGTCGAATCATACAGAAAAGATGATACATACCTTTATCAAAGGCTCAGAAACAGGAAATTTTGAGGAATTTATTAATTTACTGACAGTAGATGCAAGACTTGTCACTGATGGAGGCGGTAAAGTGCGTGCTGCTATATTTCCGATTCTGGGCAAACAGCGTATCCAAATATTTCTGGAGGCAATTGCTTCACGAGGGTTCTTTCAATTGGAGCTTCTTCCAACTATTATAAATGGTCAATTTGGCATCTTAGCAAGGAATAAAGGCCATGCAGAGAAAGCCATATGTTTTGAGTGGGATAAAAGCGGGGAATCCATTAGAAGAATCTACATTATAGTCAATCCTGATAAATTAAAGCATATTCCAGTTCTATAGCATTTAATTGAAAAAGAGATCTTTATTTTAAGATCTCTTTTTTATTTTGTCACAAATTGAAAAGCTAATTTGTCTTATAAGTGACAGGGTATAAAAGGGATGCTATGTATGTTTTTGATTAGAACTTCTGTTATGAATTAAAATATTTTACAGCAGACAGTGATTATGAAAGCCCTTATTAAATATCCTAGTGCCAAAGTACAAACTAATTTTATTTTGTGGAGGGAGTATACGATGGAAACAAGATTTTTAATGGGAAAGGTAAATCCGGAAGGTTATAAGGCAATGGTAGGTTTAGAAAAATACTTGATGACTACAAGTATTGATGAAATATTGAAAGAGCTAATTAAAATCCGTGCTTCTCAAATCAATGGATGTGCGTATTGCATTGATCTTCATACGAAAGATGCACGAAAAATAGGGGAAACAGAGCAACGTATTTATGCTCTTAATGCTTGGCGTGAGACACCATTCTTTACGCAGGAAGAACGTGCTGTGCTTGCTTTGACAGAGGCAATTACACTAGTAGCGGAAACGCACGTTCCTGATGAGGTATATGAAGAAGTAAGAAATTTCTTTGAAGAAGAACAAATTGCTGAAATCATTATGCAGATTGTTGCTATTAATGCATGGAATCGAATTGGGGTATCTACTCGTTTAATGCCGGAAAAAAGATAAGATGGAGATGTGGCCAATATTTTGTAGAGGTACCCTTACACCATCAACAAGCTAAGAAAAAGGATGGTTCCAAAAACGAAAAATAAGTTATTCTTTCTGGAAATACTGCTGAAAGGATAGCTTTTTCGTTTTTGAGCATAAAGAAATTGTAATTGGAAGGATATAGAGCTATTGCAGATTATATAGGATTTAATCTTTAATAGGTAAACGATAAAATATAATGAAACAAGCTTTTCACAATCTAAAGAAAAGGCTTCCATTGTGATTGATTCCACACCTGTCACTATAGCTTTCTCCTATCTGTGAAAAAGTTCACAAATAGGTCATAATTTGTGAATGTATTCACAATGATTCATGCTACAATATGTGTGTAAGGAAGTTAAACAACATTAAATTAGTACTTTAATTAATTACTTAAACAATAATAAAAAATATATGTGAACAATAGAGAGGGGAAATTACCATGAAAAAAGGTATCAATCGCGTAGTATTAGTAGGAACAGGAGCTGTAGGTTGTAGTTATGCTTACTCAATGATCAACCAAGGTGTAGCAGAAGAATTTGTACTTGTAGATGTAAACGAAGCAAAAGCAGAAGGAGAAGCAATGGACTTAAGCCATGCGGTACCATTCTCTCCATCACCAACAAAAGTATGGAGCGGTAGTTATGCAGATTGTAAAGATGCAGATTTAGTTGTTATTACTGCTGGATTACCACAAAAGCCAGGTGAAACTCGTTTAGATTTAGTTGAGAAAAATACAAAAATCTTTAAGCAAATCGTTCGCGGTATTATGGATAACGGATTTGATGGTATTTTCCTAATCGCAACTAACCCAGTTGATATTTTAACTTATGTAACTTGGAAAGAATCTGGATTACCGAAAGAACGTGTAATCGGTTCTGGTACAACTTTAGACTCTGCTCGTTTCCGCTACATGTTAGGTGACTACTTAGATGTAGATCCACGCAACGTTCATGCATACATCGTTGGTGAACATGGTGATACTGAACTTCCAGTATGGAGCCACGCTACTGTAGGTGTACAAAAGCTAGAAACAATTTTAGCGAACAACGAACAATATAACCAAGATGATTTAGATAAAATCTTTGAAAATGTACGCGATGCTGCTTATCATATCATCGAACGTAAAGGTGCAACTTACTACGGTATCGGTATGTCACTACTACGTGTAACTAAAGCGATCTTAAACAACGAGAACAGTGTATTAACTGTATCTGCATACCTGGAAGGTCAATATGGCGAGAAAGATGCTTATGTAGGTGTTCCAGCTGTTATTAACCGCGAGGGTGTACGTGAAATCGTTGAACTTGAATTAAATGAAGAAGAAAAAGCGAAATTCGCTCACTCTGTAAAAGTATTAAAAGAAACAATGGCACCAGTACTATAAGATAAATGATTCAGAAGCGGGAAACTGCTTCTCACTTCTGAATCTTTATATATAACTTTATATAAATTCCTTTTCCAGTTTCCGTATATCCCCCAAGTATACCCCTTTTTCTGGGAAAGGGTCGTTTATAGAAAAAAGCACTCTATTTAAACTAGAGTGCTTTTTTATTATATTATTACAAGTAAAATAATTATATGAGAATAAAACGCTTTCAATGAATATTCGTCAAAATTCGATATATTTTATCAGAAATCAAAATATTTCCTTTAATTTCCACGAAAAAACGTATATTTATTTAAAAATACACAAGGATATTTCAGTTTTTTAACGAATGTTTAAAAAGTAATAAAAATTCTGTCATCTTGGTGAGGTGAACATATTGAGTGTAACAAATTGTATAGAAGAGAGTGTGTATGAGTTTCATACAAAGAAGTGTTATGAGAGCTATAACATATTTGGCGCGCATCTTGTAGTAGAGGATGAAATACAAGGCGTACGATTTACAGTATGGGCTCCTCATGCGAAAGTGCTGAGTGTAGTTGGAGATTTTAACGATTGGGATGTTGAAGGGCATCGGATGATACAAATGACAGAAAAGGGTATTTGGTCATTGTTTATACCACATTTGGAGGAAAATGAAATATACAAATATGCGATTGAAACCAAAGGTGGCGAAACAATTTTAAAAGCAGATCCTTATGCAAATTATGCAGAAGTAAGACCAAATACGGCATCTGTTATTTTTGATATAAGGGGATACGAATGGAACGATAAAAATTGGTTCCGTAAGAAAAAGCGAAAATCAATTTATAAGGAAGCAATGGCAGTTTATGAGTTGCATTTCGGTTCATGGAAAAAGAAAGAAGATGGTTCTCTGTACTCGTATCGAGAAATGGCAGAGGAGCTTATTCCTTATGTGGCGGAACATCAATTTACTCATATTGAAATTATGCCGCTTGTTGAACATCCGTATGATCGATCTTGGGGATATCAAGGTACTGGATATTATGCGGTGACAAGCCGGTTTGGTACACCTCATGATTTTATGTATTTTGTCGATGAATGTCATAAATATGGAATCGGTGTCATTTTAGATTGGGTGCCAGGGCACTTTTGTAAGGATGCTCATGGTTTGTACTTATTTGATGGGGCACCCACCTATGAATATAAAGATTTGGATGTGCAAGAAAATCGTGTTTGGGGAACAGTAAATTTTGATTTAGGAAAACAGGAAGTGCGAAATTTTTTAATTTCAAATGCATTGTTTTGGATGAAATATTACCATATTGACGGCTTTCGTGTCGATGCGGTTGCAAATATGTTGTATTGGGAAAAGGAAGGGAAAGAGCAAAGTAATGAATATGCAGTTTCCTTTTTACGAGAGTTAAATGAGGCAGTATTTGCAGAGGACGAAGAATTTCTGATGACTGCAGAAGATTCGACAGCTTGGCCACTTGTGACCGCTCCAACTTATGAAGGTGGACTAGGATTTAATTATAAGTGGAATATGGGCTGGATGAATGATGTGCTGAAATATATGGAGTGTGCACCGGAATACCGAAAATATATTCATGAGAAAATGACATTTTCTTTGCTATATGCTTACTCTGAAAATTTTATATTGCCACTTTCTCACGATGAAGTCGTTCACGGGAAAAAATCATTGTTAAATAAAATGCCGGGAGACTACTGGGAAAAGTTTGCGCAGCTCCGTTTATTATACGGGTACTTCCTTACGCATCCAGGGAAGAAATTACTCTTTATGGGCGGGGAATTTGGTCAGTTTGATGAATGGAAAGATCTTGAGGATCTAGATTGGAATTTACATGATTTTGAAATGCATCGTTATATGCATGATTACTTTAAAGAGCTCATAGCATTGTATAAGCGTTCTAAACCACTTTGGCAGCTGGATCATTCGCAGGAAGGATTTCAGTGGATTGATGCCGATAACAAGGAACAAAGTATTTTCTCGTTTATCCGTAAAGGGGATAAGGAAGAAGATATCCTTGTCGTGGTATGTAATTTTACTAATATTGTGTACGAAAATTATAAAGTAGGTGTACCAGAGTTCACGTATTATAACGAGATTTTAAATAGTGATGATGCAATATACGGCGGCTCAGGACAGGTAAATAAAAAACGGCTGAAGGCAATAATAGAGCCGTATCATAACCAGTCTGCTCATGTAGAAATAACAATTCCGCCATTTGGTGTATCTATTTTACGGCCAGTGAAAACGAGAAAGGGGAGCAAAAAACAAGATGGTAAAAAAACAGAATTGCGTAGCAATGTTACTAGCAGGAGGAAAAGGTAGTCGTTTAAGTGCACTAACAAAAAATTTAGCAAAGCCAGCTGTTCCCTTTGGCGGTAAGTACCGAATCATTGATTTCACATTAAGTAATTGCTCGAATTCTGGTATTGAAACAGTGGGGATTTTAACGCAGTATCAACCGTTAGAGCTTCATAATTACATTGGTATTGGAAATGCATGGGATTTAGATCGTGTCAACGGAGGGGTGACAGTTTTACCTCCTTATGCGGAATCTTCCGGAGTGAAATGGTATACAGGAACGGCGAGTGCGATTTATCAAAATTTAAATTTCTTACAGCAGTATGATCCAGAATATGTTCTGATTTTATCAGGAGATCATATTTATAAAATGGACTATAGTAAGATGCTAGACTACCATATTGAAAAAGAAGCAGATGTTTCGATTTCTGTTATTGAAGTACCGTGGGATGAAGCGAATCGTTTTGGGATTATGAACACGAATGAAGAGATGGAAGTTGTTGAATTTGAAGAAAAACCGCAGTTTCCGAAAAGTAATTTAGCTTCAATGGGAATTTATATTTTTAATTGGGCTATTTTAAAGGAATATTTAGAGATGGACGCACGAAATCCAGACTCTAGTAATGATTTTGGAAAAGATGTACTTCCACTTTTATTGGATGAAGGAAAGAAATTAATTGCTTATCCATTCCAAGGATATTGGAAAGATGTTGGAACAGTCAAAAGTTTATGGGAAGCAAATATGGATTTACTTCGTGATGAGTCTTTATTGCAGTTAAATGATCATGACTGGCGCGTTTATTCTGTCAATCCAAATGAGCCACCTCAGTTTATTTCTGAAGAGGCAAAAGTAGAAGAATCATTGATAAATGAGGGATGTGTTATTGAGGGAGAGGTTAAGCATTCCGTTTTATTCCAAGGTGTAACAGTAGGAGAAGGAAGTCAGGTAATTGATTCTGTTGTTATGCCAGGGGCTCGAATTGGAAAAAATGTTGTAATTGAAAAAGCGATTGTTGGCTCAGACATGGTAATTGAGGATAACACGGTTATTCGATCAGAAAAAAATGTAGATGATATCGTATTAATTGCAGAAGGAAAATAGACAAAGGGGATGAGATGAATGGGAGAATCAATGTTAGGAATTATTAATGCAACAGGGAGCTTTCCTTCCTTAAAGAAAGTAACAGGGCACCGTTCACTAGCTGCACTACCATTTGGAGGACGTTATCGTCTCATTGATTTCATGCTTTCTAATATGGTTAATTCTCATATTCATAGTGTAGCGATTTTTACGAGTCATAAAAATCGTTCCTTGATGGATCATCTCGGATCAGGAAAACAATGGGATTTAGATAGAAAACGCGACGGCTTATTTTTATTTCCTCCGAATTGCCAATGTGATCAAGATGAGTTTGGTTCCTTCGCTCATTTTAGAAGACATATTGACTATTTTCTGCGTAGCAGACAAGAGTATGTTGTCATTACAAATAGTCACCTTGTTACAGCGATAAATTTTCAAGCAGTGTTAGAGAGACATATACATACGGAAGCAGATATTACGGAAGTGTGTCATGATGGGGTGTCGTTGCAAACTTATGTACTAAAGAAGCAATTACTAATAGACTTATTTGAAACGTATAAAGACATGGAACATTATAGTTTATTTGATGTAGTCAAAGAGAAACGAGGAGAGTCGCTGTATATTACTACATATGAACATACGGGATATGTAGCGGTAATCGATTCGATTGAAAGCTATTATAAACATAGTTTAGAAATTTTGCAGCCTGCTATTTGGAAGCAGTTATTTACGAAGGAAGCTCCGATTTTTACAAAAGTAAAGGATGAACCACCAACGCGCTATATGAAAGGCGCTGAGGTGAAAAACACAATGATTGCAAACGGTAGTATTATTGCAGGACAAGTAGATAACAGTGTTATATTTCGTTCTGTTAAGGTTGGAAAAGGCTCTGTCATTCGAAATAGCATTATTATGCAAAAGAGCCAAATTGGAGATAATTGTATATTAGACGGTGTTATTATTGATAAAGATGTTAAGATTGAAGATGGCGTGGTTTTAACAGGAACACCTGATAATCCGCATGTTGTGGAAAAAGGTAGTGTCCAAAATCATACAATTAATAGTTATTCTTAAACGCTCTAGCAAGTGAATCCCTATTTGATAGGGATTCACTTGCTCATATAATGAATTTAAAATCCGAAGGGAGGAAGCTGTAAGAAGGGCGGCTCAGGGGTACACGCTTTTCAGGCAGTGGAACAACACGTGAATATTTTATTTGCAGTATCAGAATGCGTACCGTTTATTAAATCAGGAGGCTTAGCAGATGTTGCGGGTGCACTTCCAAAAGAATTGAAAAAATTAGGGGTAAACGTCCGCATTATACTTCCAAATTACAGTCTTATTCCTAAGCATTTACGAGAAGCATGTACGCTTCATAAGGTAATCAATGTTCAGCTCGGCTGGCGAAACCAATATTGCGGGATTTTAAAAGGGGAGCAAGACGGGATTACGTATTATTTAATCGACAATGAATATTATTTTAAAAGGGATTCTTTATACGGACATTATGATGATGGAGAACGTTTTTCTTTCTTTTCTAAAGCAGTGTTAGAGTGTATGCCACACCTAGATTTTGAAGTGGATATCCTTCATAGTCATGATTGGCATACAGCGATGGCAAATTTTTTACTGCGTGAAAAGTATGGGGACAACTCATTATATCAACATATTAAAACTGTTTATACGATTCATAATTTGCAGTTCCAAGGTGTGTTTCCTCGTGAGGTTATGCATGATTTACTGGAGCTTGGTGATGAATATTTTGATAGTGAACAGCTTGAATTTTATGGGAACGTTAACTTTATGAAAGGCGGCATCATCGCTTCAGATCGCATTACAGCGGTTAGCCCAACATATAAGGAAGAGATTCAATATGAATTTTTTGGAGAAAAACTAGATGGTTTGTTGCGCAAATATAATGATAAGCTGAGCGGGATTGTAAATGGTATTGATACGAGCGTATATAATCCGAAAACAGATGCGTTTATTACCACGCAATATGATGCTGAGTCGTTATGTGATAAGCAAGATAATAAACGTGCATTACAGCGTTACTTCGGTTTGCCAGAAAAAGAAGATACGCCAATTATTTCAATGGTAACGCGATTAACAAAGCAAAAAGGTCTCGACTTAGTACGTACTGTCTTTCATGAAATGATGGAAGACGATGTACAATGTATCATTTTAGGATCAGGGGATTCTGAGTATGAGCAATTTTTTGAATGGATGGCATATGAGTATCCAGAAAAAGTGAAAGTGTATATCGGCTTTAATGAAGAGTTAGCACATCAAGTATATGCAGGCAGCGATTTATTTTTAATGCCATCATTGTTTGAACCATGCGGACTCGGACAGCTTATTGCACTCTCATATGGTGTAATCCCAATTGTAAGAGAAACGGGAGGATTGAACGATACAGTTCAGTCTTATAATGAGAAAACAGAGACTGGAAATGGCTTCAGTTTTAGAAATTTTAACGCTCATGACATGCTACATACGGTTCGTCGTGCGCTTACGTATTATCATAATAAACCAGTATGGGATCAACTTGTCAAACAGGCGATGACAGAAGATTATAGCTGGAAAAATTCGGCTCTGGCATACAAGGAACTATATAAAAGTTTGCTGAAACACTCTTAGGTGGTGAAAAAATGTTTACTCATGTTGAAAGCTTTAAAGTAGCTTTTTTAGAAAAACTAGAAACGATGTATGGAAAGAGTTTCAAAGATTCTACAAGTCGTGATCAGTATAATACACTTGGTCATATGGTACGTGAGTATATGAATCAGCACTGGATTGCAACAAATGAAAAATACCGGACTGGGAATCAAAAGCAAATGTATTACTTATCTATTGAGTTTTTACTTGGTCGTTTGCTCGGTAGTAACTTACTAAATCTAGGTATCCGTGATGTATGTGAACAGGGCCTTTCAGAGCTTGGAATTTCATTGAAAGAATTAGAAGAAAGTGAAGCGGATGCAGGGCTTGGCAACGGAGGACTTGGCCGCCTTGCAGCCTGTTTTCTTGATTCACTTGCATCGTTAAATCTTCCAGGGCACGGATGTGGTATTCGTTATAAGCATGGTTTATTTGATCAGAAAGTTGTCGATGGGTATCAGGTGGAATTGCCTGAACAGTGGCTTCGTCATGAAAATGTATGGGAAGTAAGAAGGCATGATCAAGCAGTGGAAGTGAGTTACTTTGGACAAGTGGAAGCTGTGCAAATCAATGGCCGCTTAGAATTTCGCCATACTGACGCAGAAGTTGTTATGGCGGTTCCGTATGATGTTCCGGTCGTTGGGTATGAAACAAGCACTGTGAATACACTTCGACTTTGGAACGCAGAACCAGTTCCTTTTCCACAAAATTGCAAAGATATTTTGAAATATAAACGTGAAACAGAAGTAGTATCAGAATTTTTATATCCTGATGATACACATGATGAAGGGAAAATACTACGTTTAAAGCAGCAGTATTTTCTTGTATCGGCAAGCTTACAAAATATCGTTCGTTTGCACCGTGAGTGCAATGAGACGCTTCGAAATTTACATGAAAAAATTGCAATTCATATTAATGATACACACCCAGTCCTTGCGATTCCAGAACTCATGCGTATTTTACTAGATGAAGAAAAGCTCTCTTGGGAAGAAGCGTGGGATATTACAACTCAGACGATTTCTTATACGAATCATACGACATTATCAGAAGCGCTTGAGAAGTGGCCAATTCATATCTTTAAACCGTTATTACCGCGTATTTATATGATTATTGAAGAAATCAATGAACGTTTTTGTCATGAACTATGGGAGCGATATCCGTATGATTGGAAGCGGATTGAAGACATGGCGATTATCGCGCATGATCTTGTGAAAATGGCGCATTTAGCAATTGTCGGAAGCTATAGTGTAAATGGCGTCGCAAAAATTCATACGGAAATTTTAAAACAACGTGAAATGCGATTGTTTTATGAGTTTTACCCGGAGAAATTTAACAATAAGACAAATGGAATTGCGCACAGGCGCTGGCTTATGAAAGCGAACCCGCAGCTTACAAATCTTATTTCAGGAGCGATTGGAACGGAGTGGAAGAAGCAACCTGAGAAGTTACAATTGCTGCAAGATTATCGGTATGATACTGTTTTTCAAGACAAGTTACACTCTGTAAAGCAGCACCGTAAAAATATTTTGGCTGAGAGAATTGCAAATAAGATGGGAATTGTTGTGGATCCGAATTCCATTTTTGATGTACAAGTAAAACGATTGCACGCTTATAAAAGACAATTATTAAACGTATTACATATTTTATATTTGTACAATCGTTTAAAAGACGACGCAAGCTTTTCGTTTTATCCGCGCACATTTATTTTCGGTGCGAAAGCATCCCCAGGCTATTATTATGCAAAAAAAATTATTAAATTAATAAATGAACTTGCCAGAAAAGTAAATGAAGATCCGTATGTGAGTCAATATATGAAAGTTATCTTTCTAGAAAACTATCGTGTTTCACTTGCGGAAGATATATTCCCAGCAGCTGATGTAAGTGAACAAATCTCTACCGCAAGCAAAGAGGCATCAGGAACAGGGAATATGAAATTTATGATGAACGGTGCCATTACGCTCGGAACGCTAGATGGTGCCAATATTGAAATAAGAGAAAGAGTAGGGGACGAAGCCTGTTTTATCTTAGGATTAACGGCTGAAGAAGTACTGCATTATTATCAAAATGGCGGATATCGTGCGAACGACTACTATCATCACAATATGCATATTAAAAAGGTAGTTGATCAATTAACAAATGGTTTCTTCACAAATGCCGGAGCTGAATTTGAAGCGATTTACGATTCGCTTGTCATTCAAAACGATGAGTACTTTGTCCTCCGTGATTTTAGCCCATATGCAGGGCGCCAAGAAGATGTAGGAAGAGCATATGAAAACAGAAGAAAATGGCTAGAGATGTCGATCATCAATATTGCACAATCAGGACACTTTGCGAGTGATCGAACGATTCTGCAATATAGTAATGAGATTTGGGGTATTGGTGATAGGATTAAGCTTTCGTGAGTTGAAGATATAAATTAAAGAACTTACTTTTTAGATGGGAGAGAGGATTCAGCCATGGATAGAAGCGGTTAGATCCTTTTTCCATGCCAAGTGAAGACAAAAGGAGAAAAAGAGTGGAGGGTACTGTGTTCCTTCATAGCAGCGACTTTTATGCCTAAAAATCAAAATGAATATATAGGAATAATATAGAGTCCCTTGTGAGGATTTGGAGGGGCTTTTATTTATAGATTGGAGAATATAAAAATAAGTACGTTATATTTTAGTATTGGATTCTTTTTATTATGAAAAAAGTGGATAAAGTAATTATGAACCGAGGTGAAAGTATGCAAAATAGCTATGAACTTCCGAAATTAGAAACAAAGCGTCTGCTACTAACAAAATTAGATATGCCTCATTTAGACGATTTATTTGAAGTCTATTCGAATCCTCAAACGACTACATATGTACCTCGAAATATACATGAAAATAAAGAAGAGACTCAAAGTTTATTAGAGAAGATGATAGAAACAACAAAGGAAGGTAAGTCTTTTGTTTGGTCCGTTATTTTTCAGGAGAATCAAAAAGCGATAGGAACTTGTGGTATTTGGACATTACCGCACAGTAGTGCTTCTTTAGGAGCGGTTATCAGTCCGTTGTATTGGGGAAAGGGCATCATTGTTGAAGCGTTAGAAGAGCTTATAAAGTTTGGATTTCAGGAGTTAAGTTTGAATCGTATTGAAGGAAGATGTGACGTGAAAAATATAGCGTCTGAACGAGTGATGCAAAAGTTAAAGATGACCTATGAAGGAACATTGAGACAAAGTGTAAAAATCAATGAGACATATTGTGATTCTAAGGTATATTCTCTTTTGAAACAAGAATATGATAGTTCCCGGTAAAGTCAAAAAGCTTGGAAGTTTCCAAGCTTTTTAATTTTTTTAGCTTGCTATTGAAATATAAGGCGCTACTGAATATAACATATCAGTTCCACTGTATTCCTCTGTAGCAAAGTATGAGACTATAAATAATAGAACAAGAAAAAGTAAGTTTTTAGTCAGTTTTTTCTTATAATTATTTCGTAATGAAACAACTAGATATTAGTCTTTTTGTGGCAAGTAATCATATCCGATTGAAGTAACTAAGTAATTTTCTTCATATGAAATGGATACATTTAATTTATTATTTTTATCCCCCTTTGGGTGACCGTAAATAAAAATAACTCGTATAGTAGGTTCTAATTGATAACTAGTTACAATCATTTCAACACCTAAGTCTTTTTTTATTGTAGCAATAGCTACTTCCTTTGATTTTTGTATCATAGCTTCTTTTTTTTGTTCTTGTTCTTTAGCTTCGTTTTTTTGCTTTTCTTTCATGATATATACTCCTCCTATAATGATAAGTAGTGTGATGAAAACAGAAAGAAAAATATTCTTTTTCTTCAATATATTACCTTCTTTCTAAAAAAATAGTCTGCAATAAGGATATAATATTTTACAAGGAGAGGAAAGGGATGGCAAAGACTTCCGATTTAGCTTATAGGACATTAGCAGATGATAGTTATAAAAGTGATGATAAGAGAGCAAAAAGTGTTGATGTTAGGAATGAGGCTGGTGAAATAATAGATTCTTGGAAGCCGATAGAGAGTTTTCATGATAAAGAGACAGGCATGGATAGTGTAGTGTATGGAAGAGATACAAATGGTGATGGTAAGCCAGATGATATTACTGTTGCGTTTAGAGGAACAGAGGGGGGGATATAGTAAAAAAAGAAGGTGGATTTGCTTCAGGGTACCCAGATGCTGTGACAGATGCTATGTATATTTTGGATAAAGCGAGTAGCGTTTATCATACTAATCGTATGACTGCTGATGGAACAGAAAAGGGTATGAAAAGTGATTATAATCAATTTTTAGAAGCGGATCTTATAGTAAAGGCAATGAAGAAAAAGTATCCTGATGCAAATATATCGACGACAGGTCATTCTTTAGGTGGTGCAAATGCAGAATATGCAGCAGCAATGAATGACGTTCCTTGTGTTTCTTATAATGCTCCCAATGTTCAACATTTATTGCCAGAAGATGTAAGGAGAATGGTTGAAGAAGGGTATTTTAAGCATAAAATAACAAGTTATGTACATCCAAAGGACTCAATTGTGCAGGTGCGTTTGAAGGTGAAAAACATATAGGAACGACATATTATATTGCACCTCCTGAAAAACATAATTATGAGTCTGGTTTTTGGATGTTGAAAGAGAATCTAGAACGTTTTGTTGATTCAGTAAGCGATAAGCCAGGGTGGCATTATTTAAATCATTTTAAATTCGATAAAGATGGAAATATTGCAAATGATTTTTTAATGAATTGGGATACAAAAGAGCAAATATCAGAATCTCCAAGAAAAGGAGTGTCTGTTTCAGCTAATGGTGAGATTCAAGTTGATTTAGTTGTGTTGGAAGAAGCGGCTCGTAAGATGCGATATAGTGCAGAACAGTTTTACAATCAAGTTCCAAGAGTGATTGAAGAAGTCATGCGTTGTTTTAGTTCTACACAAAGTGAACGAATAGGAAGAAAAATTCGCGAATTACATCAAGCATTAGATACAACAAGTCGTATATATGCAGCAAGGGCCTATGAAATTAGTGAATTTGTTCAGAAGAAAAAAGATGAGTATCAACGTACGGATGAAAACTATACAGGGTTTGGGTGGTTGAAAAAATGAAACATATATATTTTAATGAGAATGATATAGAAGAAGGTTTTAAATGCTTAAAAAACTTGATGGAAGAGATTAAGAATCATGAAGTTGTAATGATATACATAGTTTGATACAGGCAGGATGGTCACAAAATGGTGCAGGGAAAAAGAGATTGAAGATTTAGAGAATTTACAAAAAGAGTTGAAGCATTCTGTGGAGGAAATAAAGGATAAGAAAAAGCAGTTGAGAGATGATTGGGAATATGTGAAAGCGATGGATAGAAGTATTTATAGATAGAATTATAAAAAATTTTAGCTGTATATATCATATAAGGAGCAACAGAATGCAAAAAACTTTATTCTGGTCTTTAATTAGTTGTTGGGTTTGTATAGTATTTATTTTTATATTTTCTTTGACTCCTTTTGGTTATTATTTCGGGAAGTTTACAGGGATACCTCCAGAGTATTTTGCGATTAGTGTGCTATTTGGATCTTTTGTCATAAGTATTATAGGTTTACAAGGAGTACGGAGTGGCAAAACAGCTTTTATCGGTATTTTAAATTTACTAATTAATGCAGGGCTTTTTGTTTGGCTGATATGTATTACATTATTGAATACGCTATTTGGATAGATTCATATTTAGAATAATAATGAACAGTGATTGATATTACCGTTTTAATAACTGCTAGTATAAATAAAATTCATACGATTTATAGAATTATAGGGTAATAGATTCGTATAAAGTACTTCTTTTATTTTACAGATTTAGTGACGTATCATGATTAAACTAGACAGTTAAACTGTTCATAAAAACCGGATTGGTGAGGGCTAATAATCAGTGGGGGATGAAGAAAAAAACACTGATTAAAGTTTCACTTTATGAAGGAGAATGAATTGAATTCGTAAAGTAAAGGTATGCAAAGCAAAAACAGCTTGGAAACTTCCAAGCTGTTTTTGATTATTCCACTATGGAGATATAAGGCGTCACCGAATACAGCATACCAGTCCCACCATATTCCTCTGTAGCGAAGTATGAGAATGTAAAGAAACCTGTGACTGCAAAAATTATAACGAGAAAAATTGCAAAGAAATATTTTAGCATGTATGGTCCCCTCATCCGAAGTTAGTTACATATATTATTATAATATACTATCATTGTGTTTCCAAATGTTTCCGTATCAAAAATGAGAAGTCAGACATGCTTTGTATGTTGTCATGGAATGGTTGTTAGTGATGGATTTTGTGTTTTTCGTAAATGTCATATTGTGATGAACATGTGCATATTCCCAGTCTTGGTCATTAAAATGTAATTTACGAGGGGGAAGAAGAGGGACGACATCGAATAAATTAACGAAGCGAAAGCTGCTGGCTACTTGCAGCTTATAGTAGTTTCGAAAGATGATATCCCCAACCTTTGGAGAAGCGAAGTTATAGAGACCGTATTGTGCAAATGCAGTGTTAACGCGTGCATCTAATATGTGTAGTGTAGCAAGTGCTCCGCCTAGGCTATGTCCTGTAGCAAGAAGTGTTTTATGTGCTGGTAAAGAGACGAGCATATCCATAATCGTATCGCGGCAAGACTCGTAAGTAGAGAGAAAGCCGTTATGAACGTTGCCGCTATTTAGTGCATATGGATAAGGCTTTTGATTAACAAGAGAATCAATAACCCAATCTGGCTCCGTTTGTGTTCCCCGAAAGGCAACGATGATGGTATCTTCAGATTCTAAGATGAAACCAAACCATTCTGTTGTTTGAAGCGCTTTAGCTTGAAAACCTTGTACATATTGAAATCCATCAGGTATTTGAAAAACTCCATTTTGTTTATATTGTTCATATGTTAACTCGCAGCAAGAAGCTAACAATATGGCGGTATCTTTGTCAAAGGATAAAGGAGCACGCATCAAGAAAGCCCTCCTCAAGAAGAAAAGTATAGTTCAATATATGATTCAAAGAGGGGAATCATTCTTTGAGTAGCTTTAAAACAAAGCGAGATAAAAAAGTGAATGTTTTTTACTAATTAACACTTGAACCTCCAGTTACGTGAGGAAGTATGATTTGGGTAACCACATCGGTAAAAAGAATGTAGGGGGAAATTAAGATGAGTAAAAGTGAAAATTATTCAATTGGAGAGTTTTCTAAAAGAACAGGCACATCAATACGGACGCTACATTATTATGATGAAATTGGATTACTAACACCAGAAAAACATTTTAGTTCCAGACATCGAATATATAAAAATAAAGATATCTTAACGTTGCAAAAGATAGTGAGTCTTAAATTTTTAGGATATAGTTTAGATGAAATACGTGTAATGATAAATATGGCTAGCTTTAACGTAAGCTTAAAAGAAACATTACAAAGTCAGAAACAAGCTTTTGAAGAAAAAAAGGAACATATCGAAACTTCTTTGAAAGCAATTAATCGAACAATTACTTTATTAGAAGATGAAGGGCAAGCAGATAGCGCCATTTTAATGAGTTTAATTCGTAATATACAAAAAGAAAGGGAACAACGCCTATGGCTTGAGGAATACATGGATAAGGAAGTCGTTGATCGGTTATACGATAAATCTGAAGAAGAGATGGTGGCATTGGATAAAGAATTTATTCAGTTGTCGAAGGAAGTAAAGAGATTATTTGGGAAGCCAGTCCATGATCCAGAGGTACAGAAGCTTGTCGATCAACATATGAAGGCAACTCTTACATATGTGGGAGAAGAGGCGGTATATTCTTTGAATGAATTAGAAAATATGGAAGATCAGTATGAGAATATGATTCCGTCTCCGTATACAAAGGAAGAGGAAGAATGGTTAAAACGAGCAATGGAGTATTATATGATTCAAAACGGTATGTATAGTCCTACAGAAGAAGAGGATAAGTGAAAAATCGCTACGTCTTATGACGTAGCGATTTGTTTTTTATTCTTTACCATCTAATAGGCGACCAAGTCCACCTAACACGCTACCTTCTCCGCTACTTTGAGCTGCAGGATTTGTAAGACGTGCTGCTAAACGGCTTAATGTTAAGGATTGAAGCCAAACAGTTCCTGGACCTTCTAACGTTGCGAAGAATAAACCTTCTCCGCCGAATAGAGCAGTTTTCACATTTCCTACAAATTGAATATCGTAGTCAACATCTTTTGTCATCGCAACGAGACAACCCGTATCGATACGTAATCTCTCGCCAGGTTTTAGTTCTCGTTTATAGATTGTTCCACCTGCATGCATGAAAGCAAGTCCGTCACCTTCAAGCTTTTGCATAATGAAGCCTTCACCGCCGAAAAAGCCGCTACCGATTTTTTTCGTGAATTCAATTCCGATTGAAACCCCTTTGGCTGCACAAAGGAAAGCGTCCTTTTGACAAACGACTTTTCCTTGATACTCTCTTAAATCAACTGGGACGATTTTCCCAGGATACGGTGCAGCAAATGATACGTGACGTTTGCCATGACCTGTATTTGTGAATACAGTCATAAACATACTCTCACCTGTAACGAGACGCTTTCCAGCACCCATTAGTTTACCGAAAAGACCGCTAGATTTTCCAGCACCGTCACCGAAGACTGTTTCCATTTCAATATGGTCTTCCATCATCATCATTGCACCAGCTTCTGCAATAACACTTTCCTCTGGATCTAATTCAATTTCAACGAACTGCATATCATCGCCGTATAATTTATACTCAATTTCATGTGCTTTCATTATTTTCACCTCATATGTAGTGGATACTAATATTGTACAGAAATTAATGAGATTAGAAAACTGTAGTTTTGTTAATTTTCAAATAAAAACCCATTTTGATTTTTCAACATTTAAGTCACTGCTGTAAAAATAAGAAGGGACCTCCACTCATTTTCTCTTTTTGTTTTCATATGGTATGTGCTGGAAAAGGATATGACCGTTTCTATGCAAGGTCGGATGTTCCCTTACACTTAAATAAAAAATTAAGTTTTATGTCGGTTTTTCAATTTGGATTTATATAGTTTACATATTTTGTGAACTTTTAAAAAAAACATGAGAAAAATGCTGAAATGAAAGTGTTCTCATTTGACGTTTTTGATATAGCGTGATATAGTGAAATCACTATTGAGCTACATAATGTGGTACGGAAATAAAGCGTGTTTAATTCAAGGCGTTAGGTCTGAGATACATCATGTCCTTTATATCCACCTTTTCATGTGGATTCATAGTTTCATTTTTATTTAGGAGGTACATGACATGCAAACAGGTAAAGTTAAATGGTTTAACAGCGAAAAAGGTTTCGGTTTCATCGAAGTTGAAGGTGGAGACGATGTATTCGTACATTTCTCAGCTATCCAAGGTGACGGCTTCAAAACTTTAGAAGAAGGTCAAGAAGTTTCTTTCGAAATCGTTGAAGGTAACCGTGGACCACAAGCTGCTAACGTTACAAAAAACTAATTAGCTAGCGAGAAAAAAGCATTCCGAATTTCGGAATGCTTTTTTTATGCCTTCGAACCAGACTCATCCGAAGATAATTCCCCTTTATAAGTGCGTTCTTCAAAATCATCTAGCATTTGTTCATATTCCTCATGTGCTTCTGTCGCATAAACTTGCGGATTCTTTCCATACATATCTGTTCCGATGAAGTTCTCAAAATCTTCTACGTAACCGCGAGGTTCTTCAGCGTCTACATACATTTCATTAAAGTTTTTAGAATCGCGGCGTTCTAAATCCGATGGTGTTTCTGATGTTCCATATAAAGCGACGTCCTGCCAAGCATCCTCTGCATCGTATCCTACGGCACTATCCATATCATATTTGCCAAACGGTGGCTCTACTAATTCTTCTTCAATAGGACGTGCATCTAGGTTCAATTTATTCGTTGTATGTTCAATACAAGTTGTAGCGGTCGGCATTGCTTCTAATCTTTCTAGCGGAATTTCTTCACCAGAAACTTCGCAAACACCGTATGTGCCAGCTTCAATTTTTTGCAAGGCGTGTTTTGTATCTTGCAGTTGCTTATGCCAAAATTCAATCAGTCCAAAATCTTTTTCGCGTTCGTATAATTCGGTACCCATATCGCCAGGGTGATTATCATAAGCTGATAATTCTCCCACAGATTCCCGTTCAGAAGCACGGTCTTCACCCTCATGATTTTGCAGCGTTTGTTCTAGCTCTTGTTTTTGCTTTTCTAAAATAGACTTAAAATGATTGGTTTGTTGTGGAGTTAACATTGTATCCACCTTCCTACAATTCGGTTTCTTTATGTAGTATGAGCTGGATTGTGGGAATTATGAGGAGGAATTTAGAGAGATAGCAGCGTCGTGAAATGTCGAACGATCGATAGGTTGTGTCGAACCGCCGATATATTTTGAAAATGAAAAAAGAAGCTGCTCTAGCAGCTCCTTTTTTATAGGAAATATCCAAGTAACAATCCGATTCCCATTAAGAAACCAAAGATTGTATTTGTTTTTGCAGTCGCAACCATTGCGGGTGCCATTTCCATTGGAATGCTTTTGCCGATAAATCCTTTTGTCGCTTTAAATGCTTTCGGTGCACTTAGGAACACGATCAGCATCCATGGAGATACGATTCCGACAATGATGAGGGCAATCGTCCAAATGTAGGAAACGATAAACATAGAAGCAAGGACACCTATTGCGTTCTCACGTCCAACAATAATTGCTAATGTGTTACGGCCGTTTTCTTTGTCTCCATCTAAATCACGAATGTTGTTGGAAAGTAAAATCGCTCCAATTAAAATTGAATTTGGAATGGATACTAAAATAATTTCTGATGTTACAGTTCCTGTCTGGATGAAAAATGAAATACCAATAATAATAACACCCATAAATAATCCTGCTGTTAATTCTCCAAAAGGTGTATAGGCAATCGGAAGTGGACCACCTGTATAAAGGTAAGCAACAGCCATACAAACAAGACCGATTGCAGCAAGCCACCAGCTAGAGTTCATACAAATATAAACGCCTAATAGCATCGCGATACCGAAAAATCCAAATGCTAAGTTCAGTACTGTTTTTGGCTGAATGCCGTCGCGGACAATTGCACCGCCGATTCCGACTGAACCTTCATGATCTAACCCTCTTTTATAATCAAAGTATTCGTTAAACATGTTTGTTGCTGCTTGAATGAGAAGACAAGCAAGAAGCATGATAAAGAAAAGAGGGAGATGTATTTGATTAATACCGCCTACTTGCATTGCATAAGCTGTTCCGATAAAAACAGGAACAAAAGCTGCTGTTAATGTATGAGGACGCAATAAACTCCACCAAATGCGCCAACCAGTTTGCTTACTTGGCTTTGGCGGCATAGGAGAGGAATTCGTTTCTATTTTCATTTCCATGTTGATTCCTCCTGTCACATAAAGTACACAATTAAGTGTAGGAAAAGCATCATTTAGTGTCAACGTTTATTTTCTAGGAACGGAAGGTGAATTTCTCAGAAATGCTAAACGTTGACAGGGCTTTCGTTTGAGGTGTATCTTAAAATCAAGCGTATTTATGACTATTTTTCGCCCATAGGGGGGAGACTTTGTGATTCAGACGAAACAAAAAGATTTACAAGAAGTGCTTGTTACAGCTATTGAACGTGCGACGAATGAAAAAACATTGGTTAGTTTTGTAAAACAAATAGATTGGATGGATCCGCTTCTTTTTTATGCAGCAGGAAAACGGATTGCATCCGAAAATAGATGTTATTTTGCAGACCCAGCGCAGCATGTCATATTTGCTGGAATTGGCTCTGTTTTCACTATAGCAAATTCTTCTGACAAACGCTTTCAAAATGCCCGCGAAGAGTGGAGTAAAGTACAGGAGAAAGCAATTGTTCACAGGGAAGAATATGAATTTGGAACGGGTCCACTTTTATTTGGTGGTTTTTCATTTGATCCAGAAAAAGAACAAACGGATCTTTGGAAAGAATTTAAAGATACAACATTATCGTTACCGACTTTTCTTTTAACAGTAAAAAATGAAAAGGCATGGTTGACGATTAATACATTTGTTTCAGCGGAAGATTGTGCAGAGAAGATTTATGAAGAAATTGTCTCTCTAGAAGAAAGAATTTTGCAAGAGAATAAGCGTCCGCTTGCAGAAGCAAAATTAACGGTAACTTCTAAAGTAGAAGTTGATCCAAAAGGCTGGATGAACGCGATTGTAAAAGTGCAGGATGAAATGAAAAAAGGAAGCGTACAGAAGGTTGTATTAGCGAGAGAGTTAAAACTAGTGATGGATCAAAATATTGATTCTGCTCGTGTTTTAGAAGCACTCCGCATTGGACAACCGGATTGTTACCTATTTTCCTTCGATTATAAAGGGGCATGCTTCTTAGGAGCAACGCCTGAGAGATTAATTCGAAAAGAAGGCGAGAAATTTACGTCGATGTGTCTTGCTGGTTCGATTGGTCATGGTAATTCTATAGAAGAAAGTAAGCAAAATGGTGATGCACTTCTTCATGATGAAAAGAATTTAGCAGAGCATGGTTATGTAGTAAATATGATTCGCGGTGTATTAACAGAGCATTGTAAATCAGTCAATATTCCGCAGCGCCCAGGTTTATTAACAACAAAAAATTTATTACATTTATATACACCAGTTGAAGCAAAAGGTGACGCATCGCTTCTTTCGATGGTGGAAGAACTGCATCCAACGCCAGCACTTGGTGGTACGCCTCGCCTTGAAGCAATGAAACTCATTCGTGATGTAGAGTTATTAGACCGTGGATTGTACGGAGCACCAATCGGCTGGATAGATGACAAAGGGAACGGTGAATTTGCGGTAGCACTGCGCTGCGGGCTATTGAATGGTGACAAGGCATCCTTATTTGCCGGCTGCGGTATTGTGATTGATTCAGTACCACAGCTTGAATATGAAGAAACAAGTTTGAAGTTTAGACCGATGCTTAGTGCTTTGGAGGAATTAATGAAATGAATAATCATATAGAAGCATTATCATATTATTTAGGCGCGTTTGTGGACGAACTAGCGTGTCTAAATGTATGTGATGTTGTCATTAGTCCAGGTTCACGGTCAACACCGCTAGCCTTACTAATGCAGCAACATGAACAGATAAAAACATATTTGCATGTAGATGAACGATCAGCTGCCTTTTTTGCGCTCGGGATTGCGAAAGCGAAGAAGCGCCCTGTAGCGATTTTATGTACATCAGGGACAGCTGCAGCGAACTATTATCCAGCAATTTGTGAAGCTTTTCATTCACGTGTACCACTGCTTGTCTTAACAGCAGATAGACCACATGAACTAAGAGATGTTGGTGCACCGCAGGCAATGAATCAGCTGAACTTATATGGCTCCTTTGTGAAACAGTTTATGGAGATGGCACTGCCAGAAGCTAGAGAGCCTATGTATCATTATGCTCGTATGACAGCTGGGCGTGCTGTTGCAAGTGCATTGCTTGTACCAAAGGGACCTGTCCATATTAATTTTCCACTTCGGGAGCCATTGATCCCTGACTTTTCTTTAGAGGAATTATGGGAAAAAGGACGAGGTGAATATACAGGGGCAGTTCATCAAGGAAGCATGACGATGACGAGTGAATATGTAAGTTCTCTTACAGAGCGCCTTTCGAGTATGGAAAAGGGGCTTATTGTTTGTGGAGACGATAGTCATCCAGAGATTGCTGAAGGTATCACGCAGTTTGCTGAACAAACCGGGTATCCAATTTTAGGAGATCCGCTTTCAGGCCTTCGAAGCGGTGATCATGATAAATCAATGGTAATCGATTGCTATGATACATTTTTACGAAATGAATTGTTAAAGGATGCATGGAAGCCAGATGTCATTATTCGTTTTGGCGGTATGCCTGTATCGAAAGCATTAACGCAATATATAAAGAAACAAGAGACTGCTGTCCATATCGTTGTAGATGAATCAGGAAAATGGAGAGATCCAGCTCTTGTAGCGACGGAAGTTGTATGTGCAAGCGACGTCTCGTTTTGTAAAGCAATTATAGATAATATGCAAAAGCGAGAACAGAATGATTGGTGCGGGATGTGGAAACATATAAACGATAAAACGAAGAAAAAGCTTCGTGAAATCGAAACATATGAAACAGCGTTTGAAGGAAAAGTGATTACAGATATTGTGCATGTGTTACCAGAGGAAGCGACGTTATTTGCCAGCAACAGTATGCCAATTCGTGACACAGATACATTTTTCTTTAACACAGATAAAAAAATTCATGTCATGGCAAACCGTGGTGTGAATGGAATTGATGGAATTATTTCAACAGCCCTAGGAGCGAGTACTGTTTGTGAGCCGCTCGTATTAGTAATTGGTGATTTATCATTTTATCATGACCTAAATGGATTACTAGCAGCAAAATTACATGATTTAAACGTAACAATTGTTGTTGTAAATAATGATGGTGGTGGCATCTTCTCGTTCCTACCGCAATACGAGTCAAAAGAACATTTTGAATCATTATTTGGAACACCGATTGGACTTGATTATGAACATGTTGTCAAAATGTACGGAGGTTCATTTGCACGTGTAAATGGTTGGGAAGCATTTCGTGAAGAAGTACAAAAAGGAACAATGGAAAAAGGGTTACATGTTGTGGAAATTTGTACAAATCGAGAAGAGAACTTGCAGTTACACCGTGAATTATGGGCCAATACATCAAAGACTGTTACAGCATTATTGCAAGGTGAAGCAGAGTGAAAGTAACGCTAGAAGGTGTAATATATGAATATGAAGTAGTGGGAAGTGGAGAGCCGCTTCTACTTCTTCATGGTTTTACGGGTAGCATGGAAACGTGGCGTGCGTTTATTCCTTCGTGGAGTAAGCAGTTCCAAGTCATCACAGTTGATCTTGTTGGACATGGGAAAACAGAAAGCCCCGAGGAACTTACGCATTATGATATTCAAAATGTAGCTTCACAAATAATGGCTTTACTAGATCATCTACTTATCGAAAAAGCACATATACTTGGCTATTCGATGGGCGGAAGACTGGCGATTACGATGGCATGCTTATATCCAAAGCGCGTGAAATCTCTTTTATTAGAGAATTGCACAGCTGGACTTGAGATGGAATCGGATCGGAAAGATCGCCGCATGAAAGATGAACAGCTTGCAGATCGAATTGAATTAGAAGGAATAGAAGCCTTCGTAAATAGATGGGAAAATATCCCGCTATTTACAACGCAAAAAAAGTTGCCACGAGATGTACAAGAGGCAGTAAGACACGAGCGGCTTGCCAATAATCCAAGAGGACTTGCAAATAGCTTAAGAGGTATGGGAACAGGTGCGCAACCTTCTTGGTGGAATCAGCTTGCAGAGCTCAAAATGCCTGTTTTATTAATGAATGGAGAGAGCGATCAAAAGTTCTTTCACATCTTAAAAAATATGCAAAAACGCATCCCTCACGCGAAATTTGTCAAAATTGATGGAGCTGGCCATGCAATTCATGTGGAACAACCGCAAAAGTTTGGTACAATAGTAGAGGGATTTCTTAAAACCATACGGTGACACTTTTTTCTTTTGAAGAGAGTGACGCTTATAGAGAGGCTAGTGGATAACCATTAGCACAATAAAAAAGGAGGTAAGAGTAATGGCTATTGAATGGATAAAAGAAGGCAATTACGAAGATATTATTTATTCCACATACAATGGTATCGCAAAAATTTCGATTAACCGCCCTGAAGTACATAACGCATTCCGTCCTAAAACGGTAATGGAGTTAATCGATGCATTTGCACACGCACGCGATGATGCAAATGTTGGCGTTATCATTTTAACTGGTGAAGGTGGACGTGCATTCTGTTCTGGCGGCGACCAAAAAGTTCGCGGTCATGGTGGATATGTAGGTGAAGACCAAATCCCACGCTTAAACGTATTAGACTTACAACGTTTAATTCGCGCAATCCCTAAACCAGTTATCGCAATGGTAGCAGGTTATGCAATTGGCGGAGGACACGTACTGCATATCGTATGTGACTTAACAATCGCAGCAGACAACGCTGTATTCGGACAAACTGGTCCTAAAGTAGGTAGCTTTGATGGCGGATACGGTGCAGGTTATTTAGCTCGTATGGTAGGCCATAAGAAAGCTCGTGAAATTTGGTACCTATGCCGTCAATACAGTGCACAAGAAGCGCTTGATATGGGCTTAGTAAACACAGTTGTACCATTAGACCAATTAGAAGCAGAAACAGTACAATGGGCAGAAGAAATCTTAGCAAACAGCCCAATGGCACTTCGTTTCTTAAAAGCTGCATTCAATGCAGATACAGACGGTTTAGCTGGTATCCAGCAACTAGCGGGAGACGCAACGTTATTGTACTACACAACTGACGAAGCAAAAGAAGGCCGCGACGCGTTCAAAGAAAAACGCCGTCCAGACTTCGGACAATTCCCTCGTTTCCCTTGATCAAAAGCGGAAGCAGCTCGTTCAGAATAGGAAGAAGCGAAGCCACCGACTATTCTAGCTGCTGCAGCTAGACAGATCAAAAGTGGAAGCAAAAAACAAGAGACTTGATTCTACATCAAGTCTCTTTCTTTCATGGAAGGAGAATGTGTAATGGAGACGATGCCCAATTGGTTAATGCAACGTGCCTTTTTAACGCCAGAGCGCACTGCGATTGAAACGAGAGAAGAAACAATCACATTTTTAGAACTGCATGAAAAAGTATTATCTGTTTGTGAACACTTTTCACACTTACAAGTAGAAAAAGGTCAAAAAGTGGCTGTTCTGATGAAAAATAGTATCGAGATGATTACGGTAATTCATGCCTTGTCTTATGTAGGGGGAGTAGCTGTACTTCTAAATACACGTCTTTCAAGAGAAGAGCTACTTTGGCAAATGGAAGATGCTGAAGTTGTTTGCTTAGTAACGGACCAAGAATTTGAAACGGAGCAGGTACCTGTCTACGCATTTGGAGAGGTAGTGAATGGACAAAAGACATATGCAGTTGTTCAAGAGGAGTTCTCTTTAGAAGAAGCGATGACCATTATTTATACGTCAGGGACAACTGGGAAACCGAAAGGCGTTATCTTAACTTACGGTAATCACTGGGCGAGTGCTGTCGGATCATCACTGAACTTAGGGCTTCGCGATGATGATTGTTGGTTAGCATGTATGCCGATGTTCCATGTAGGCGGGCTATCTCTTTTAATGAAAAATATTATGTATGGTATGCGCATATTACTCGTTCCGAAATATGATCCTGATTTTATTCATGAGGCAATAAAAAAACGAGGCGTTACAATTATATCGGTCGTTTCTAAGATGGTAACGGACCTATTAGAAAGACTTGGGGAGGAAACATACCCTAACTCTTTACGCTGCATGTTACTAGGCGGAGGGCCAGCGCCGAAGCCATTATTAGAAACTTGTGTGACAAAAGGAATTCCTGTGTATCAAACATATGGTATGACGGAAACTTCCTCACAAATTTGCACACTATCAGCTGATTATATGTTAACGAAGGTGGGATCAGCAGGAAAACCTCTTTTCCCATGCCAGCTTCGAATTGAGAATGATGGTAAGGTTATGCCGCCAAATGTAGAAGGCGAAATTGTTGTAAAAGGGCCCAATGTAACATATGGCTATTTTAAGCGTGAGGACGCAACGCGTGAAACAATAACAAATGGCTGGCTTCATACTGGTGACCTTGGGTATTTAGATGAAGAAGGATTCTTATATGTATTAGACCGCCGCAGTGATTTAATTATTTCAGGCGGAGAAAATATTTATCCAGCGCAAATTGAAGAAGTACTGCTTGCGCATCCTATGGTAGCAGAAGCTGGTGTTGTTGGGAAAGCAGATGAACGGTGGGGACAAGTGCCAGCTGCTTTTATTGTAAGAGCAGGCCATGTAACAGAAGAAGAACTGATTAGATTTTGTGAAGAAAAATTAGCAAAATATAAAGTACCAAAAGAAGTCCATTTCTTACATGAGCTACCACGTAATGCTTCGAAAAAATTGTTAAGACGGGAATTAAGGCACCTGCTGGAGGAAATGTAAATGAGAATTAAAAAGGCGACGCTTTATGTAACAGAAATGCCGCTTGTTACTCCTTTTGCAGCAAGTTATGGAACATATGAAACGCGGGAAAGTATTGTCATTGAACTTGAGGATACGGACGGATATATCGGTTTTGGGGAAGTCGTTGCTTTTTCGGAGCCATGGTACACAGAAGAAACAGTAACAACAGCACTACATATGCTCCAGGATTTTTTATTACCAAATTTATTTAAAACTGAAATTACGCATCCAACAGAAATTCCCCATGTATTTCAACATATAAAGCGTAACCGTATGGCAAAAGCGGGAATAGAAGGTGCCGTATGGGATTTGTATGCGAAACGTCAAAATCAATCAGTAGCGACTTTACTTGGCGGGACGCAGTCAGAAATTGAAGTTGGTGTTGTGATTGGGCTAGATACGATTCCAAATATGTTAAAAAGAATTGAAATGTATGCGGAAGAAGGTTATAGACGTTTTAAAGTGAAAATAAAGCCGGAACTTGATTATGAGTTGCTGAAGGAGATACGAAGGGCTTTTCCACAAATTCCATTAATGGCTGATGCGAATTCAGCGTATACGTTAGCGGATACTGAGCGATTAAAAAGGTTAGACAAATTTCAGTTAATGATGATTGAACAGCCTCTAGCAGATAACGATTTTCTCGATCATGCCAAGCTCCAAAAACAAATGGAAACACCGATTTGTTTAGATGAAAGTATTCATAGCTTAGAAGACGCAAGAGTGGCAATTACGCTCGGTAGTTGCCGCATTGTGAACATTAAACCTGGGCGAGTGGGTGGATTAGCAGAGTCGATTAAAATTCATGATTATTGTCAGCAGCATGGTATTCCCGTTTGGTGCGGTGGTATGGTTGAAATGGGGATTTCACGCGCGCAAAACATTGCGTTAGCATCACTCCCAAACTTCACGATTCCAGGTGATATTTCTGCTTCTAGTAGGCACTGGGAGCAAGATATTATTTCACCAGAAGTCACGCTGCAAGGCGGAAAAGTGATTATTCCAAAAAAGGCTGGGCTTGGATATAACGTAAACCGGGAAAGATTAGAAGAAATCACAAGAACACGTAAAGAGTATAGTCAAAATAACTAATAATTTTAAGGTGATACGATGAAGTCAAGGATGAACGCATTAAGGAAATAGCAATGGAATTGATTGAGTCCGAGGAAGATAGCAAATATCGAAAGAAATATTTGTCCGCCTGGAAATAAGAAAAAACACGACTTTTATTCAACGGTTGGCATAGAAAAGAGCACTATTTACTCGCAATAGTGCTCTTTTTTATGCCAAACATTTCTTATTTCGGTAAACCTTCCTGTTAGTGAAATAAGGGAATCTGAAATCCTTTCAATTAGTAAGATTCGGTTCACTTTATAAACGATATGACTTTTTTATATGTTTTCTTCAACTAGCGCAACCCCTTAGCTTAATATAAGGTCAATTGTTTTGACACCTTAATTTAATTAACATTCATGGATTGAATTGTGCTATAAGGAAATATTAAGGTTGTATGATTCACGCTTGATATTTAAACTCATTGGACAAAGTGGAGGTAATAGCATGGCTGTAAGAAAAAAAGACAAGTTTACAAATCACTTAAGTAATATTTCTTTAAATTTAAAAGAAAGTGCTAATTATTTCGCTGACTATAAACTAAAAAATGTTAATGACCTTAAAATTTTTTCTGAAAAAATGAAGGAATATGAATCGGAGGGGGATTCTTTGGTTCATGAAGTTATCAAAGATTTACACAATGCTTTCATCACTTCCATTGAACGAGAAGATATTTTATCTCTTACCTTGAGCATGGATGATGTTTTAGATGGGTTAGAACATACTGCTGCTCTATTTGAAATGTATTCTATAGTAAATGCTGATAATTATATGCTTAAGTTTGTTGATGCTATCCGTAATTGCACTGCTGAAATTGTGGCAGCGGTTGAAATGTTGGCAACAAAGAAATTACTAAATATGAGGGATCATGCCATCAAAATTAAAGAGTTGGAATCAAAATGTGATGGGATTTTGCGTGAATCCATTAAAAATCTGTTTGCTAATGAAAAAGATCCTATTCGTATTATTCAATATAAAGAAATCTATGAAGAGCTCGAAAACATTGCGGATTTTTGTCAGAATGTAGCCAACACATTAGAAAGCATTATCATGAAGAATGCTTAACCGTGTTCAAGCAGTATTAATATAGTTCTGGAGTAAAAATTAATACAGTCAAAAAATATGTGGAGGCTCTAATGACAACAATAATTATTATCGTTATTCTTGGTTTAATTTTCGAATTCATTAATGGATTTCATGATACAGCTAATGCAATTGCAATGTCAGTTTCTACAAAGGCTTTATCACCACGATTCGCGGTTATTTATGCAGGTGTATTAAATTTTATAGGTGCTTTAATATCAGAAGCCGTAGCAAAATCGATTGGCGGTAAAATTGCTGATCCTTTTCAGATTGAAAATGGCTTGTTAATCGTCATTGCTGCTCTTATTGCCGCTATATTTTGGAATCTGTTTACATGGTACTATGGGATTCCTTCTTCATCGTCACACACTTTAATCGGATCTGTTGCTGGAGCTGTTATTTTTGGATCAGGAATACATTCTATAAATTGGGAAGGTTTCACAGATATTATAAAAGCCCTAATCATTTCTCCTTTTTTAGCTTTTATAGTAGGATTTATTCTAATGAAAATATTAGCAATTGTTTTTAAAAACGTAAATCCTCGCCGTGCGACTCGTGGTTTTCGAGGGTTTCAAGTCATAGCTTCTGGTTTAGCTGCATTTTCTCATGGAGGAAATGATGGACAAAAAACAATGGGAATTATTGTTTTTGCTTTAGTAGCGGGTGGTTACCAAGCTACATTAGATGTACCACTTTGGGTACAAATTACTTGTGCAGCGACAATTGGTCTAGGAACAATGATTGGTGGAATGCGAATTATTAAAACTGTTGCTAAAAAAATATTTAAAGTTCAACCTATCAATGGATTTGCTGCAGATTTAACATCGTTTGTAGTACTGCAAGGTGCTACTATGTTAGGCCTACCAGTATCAACCACACACGTATCTTCATCTGCCATTTTAGGCGTTGGTTCCGCTAAACGTGTTCGAGGTGTAAATTGGGGAGTCGCTATAAGAATTGTGACGACTTGGGTTATTACACTGCCAATATCGGCATTATTAGCTGGCTTAGTAATGATGATAATAAAAATTTTCATATAAGGATGTTAGAGGAAAAAACAATGGTTAAGTGTCTAATAATAGTTCAGGCATTTTAGGAGCCATTCATGTTAATTGAGAAAACAGAAAAAGAGTGGTAAAAACAATAAAAAATATTTGTTCGTTACCACTCTTTTAAAAAGCCATGAATATGTAATTCTCTTTCTTCAACCATCCTGTCCATTAACTTAATAAGGTAATGGGCGATAATCTTTAATAGAGCTTAACTTTAATTACCCACTTTTTTCTTCCGGTTGGGAACATATTAAAGGGAAATAACCTAATTATTATCTGATGATTATGAATGGTCTTTGTAATATGCAATATTATGATTCAGGATAGAATATGAATTAGAAACAGTTGAATTCTCAATTTTAGTGGAGGTATTGTATGATACATATCAATAGAGAAAGATGGGGCAGGGTTCAGAGTATATGTATATTTAGCTTACTATTAAGTACAGTCTTTACACCAATGCTTCTTTACATTGTATATGGATTGCAATTAGCAACTGGATTTGAAGGATACTGGCCATCTATCTTATTTTATACTACCTATATGACTGGGGTGTTCATTTGGATACCTATAGTTAGTAAGATTGGTATTCATCGATCTTTATACTGGTCAGTTTTCATTACGATTGTATCGATAATTAGTGTTGTCTTTTTTAAAGATTCTTCCCTGTGGCTCGAAGGAAGCGCATTAGTTTCTGGTTTTTCAGTTAGTACTATTTCTTCAATGACAAGCACTTTATTATTTCATCACGTAGAAAGAGGAGGGAAAGTTTTTAACAAAAATCAACAAGCCATGATTATGTTTATCGTTTTTTTCTTGTTAATTTTAATTCTTTTGGCAATTAGCTTAGTAAACCTGCCATTAGTAACTTTATTGTAACAATTGGGAGCTATACATTTAACATAATTTCTTCTCAAAATAATATGAATGTATATACCCATAATCCTTCACATAGAGAGCTTTCACTACTCATTCATACAACTTGGAGATCGATTGGAAATATGTGTTTACAATTCTTTGTATTTATTGTGATTGTGACAGTTGGAATCTACTACGACGTCCCGTGGTCTCAACTTTTCCAAACAATTGCCGGAAAGAATAAGTTGCAGATTCCGGGGTTACCAGTATCGTTATTAATGTCTATTTTAGCATTCTGTTGTTGGCTGGGAATGGTAGGCTTAGGTGTTTGGATTAGTAAAAGAGCAACTCCAAAAGAAGCGTAGAATGATGTAAGCAGGTATTTATTTAGAAAATAGGTACCTGCTCTATTTTTTTTACGCTCCATCTTTTTCAACAAAAAACAAACTTAACATTTTGTAAACGATAATAGTTTTGATATATAGATTTAACAGTGAAAGAGACGTTTAAGATGTGGATGGTATTAGAGACATTACTTTCATTTATCGCATTTAGATTTGCTCTATTACTTGATATGTTTATTTAGGGAAAGGGTATCCCTTATATTTATGCTGTTAAAGGGATTCACGTTCAATGAGTGTCCTCTTTTTTTTTCATCTAAATGAACTGAGCCCGTTTTTTGGAAATACAAGCTTCCGATTTGCCCTATAGACATAATATAAATGGAATCCCCTCATTTAGAACAAGATAGAATTTCTTGTTACGAATGACACTAAAGGAGGAATAGAGCAATGAGTGAAAGTTTCGATCATAGACATAAAGGTCATGACCATGACCGTGACCGTTGTCATGACCGTGATCGTTGTCATGGCTTTGGCGGCGGCTTCGCGCTTCTAATTGTGTTGTTTATTTTGTTGATCATCATCGGTGCTAGCTGCTTCGGCGGTTTCGGTGGAGGTCACTGTGGTTTTGGCGGCGGTTTTGGTGGCGGTTTTGGCGGTTATTGTTGCTAACAGTTACAAACTATTGAAATAGCCTTGTGCATGCGCACAAGGCTATTTTATTCAAAATTTAAGGCGTTGTGATAATTTATTTATGTAAAAGGAACGGATTAGGAAAAAGAAAATAATCTCTACAATCCCAAATAGAGTTAATACGAATAGTAATTCTTTTAATAATGAAAATGAGTATATAAATTGTAAAAATTGAATGGCGAATATCGTATGCATAGCAGCAACGATATAAGGTACAAAAAATAGAATTGCCAATTGAATGGTTGCCGAATGAAACATCTCGTTTTCTGTTAATCCAATTTTCGTAATGGTAATATATTTCTGTTCTTCCCTTGTTAAATCGTTATACATTCGGAAATATAGAACACTAGCTGCCCCCATAAAGATGATAACCCCAAGAAATGTACCGATAAAGAAACCAGAAACATTATTTTGTTTACTATAATACAGTTCGTCACTAGCCGTAAAAATAGAGAATGGGATGTGCGTTTGTGTGTTCTTATTTTGTTCTTCAGCTTTAGAAATATTGTCACTATCTTTGTTTATGACTTTTAAAGCATTTGTAGTTGGTAAAAGGGCCTGTTCCCAGTTTTCCACTATATAATTATAAATTGTCATCGTTTCGATATGAGGAATCATCGTTTCGACTACATGATCTTGCATAACCAGAATATAAGGAAGAGCATACTTTGGCTGAATTGCTTGTTCAGAAAAGCCTTTTATATGAAATGTTTTTTTGTTAGATTCAATCGTAATATTTTCTCGTTGTTCAAAAGGGTGCATGATTAAACTTCCTGTAGCTTTTGAATACCTCGAAACAATATAGGTTTCGGATTCACTCAGTTGAATGGTAAGTCTGTTTAATAGTGTAGAAAGTTGGTTATAATCACTTTCTTTCATAATGGCAATATCAGTATTAAAAGCTCGATCGTTTAATACGGTGAATTTGTGTTTTTTATACTGAAATTCGTGATTTGTTAACTCTCTTTCGATTGTATCCGTATGCTTTTTTTCAAAAGGATTTTTCTCATCAGATATATACGTGAAAGGAAAGGGATAATCTACTACAATTGCTGCTTTTGTGTAATTATTGATTGCAAAAAGTAATGTGATAATCGTGAATGTAAGCGCAGATAGCATAGTAACGATAAAAAGCATATTAATATTACCACGTGTACGTGTTGCTAAATCTGAGATCCAAAGCATATTAATTTTTTTCATATAAAAACGGCGTCTCTTTTTTAATAACCAAATGAAAAGAAAAAGTGTTTGTGAAAATAGTAAATAGGTTCCAATTGTTACAAGTGGAATGATAGATAATGGTGGAACAATGGAAAATCCGCTTCGAATTGTTTTCTCTGATACATAACTTTCTGGAACACCAGCGATATAATAGCACCCTACTAAACAAGCCACTCCAAAAAGAGAAATGAGAATAGAAGGGCGTCTCTCTTTTTTTGGTTGACCGTCGTCTTTTATTAAGCGTATTGTTTTACGCGTGCGAATTAATATGGGTGTGAAAGTAGAAACAATCAAAAATAAAATGATAAATGTTATGGTCGTTATGATAATTGCTTTTGTTGGCCAATATAAATAAAGCCCTTTTACCCCTGTTAATTTAGAAGTAACTAGTAGAAAAAAGTTAGAAAACATAAGGCCAATTTGAATACCTGCAAAAATTGCTAATAGTCCAATCATCATATTTTCCAGAAACACAAGTCGTTTTAATTGTTTCTTTGAAATGCCAAGAATGGTCAAAATGCCGAATTGCTTTTTGCGTACTTTTAAAAATGCTCCTATAGAATAAAGGAGAAAAAAGAACGAAAACATGATGATGACAAATTGTGCCATCCCAATGAGATTCATAAGTGGTCCTCGTTCTTGTAAGTCTTGTAAACGTGGGTGATACGAATACACAGTAAATGAAAAGAAAACCGTAATTGAAAATACACTGCTTACAAAATAGGCAAAGTATGCTTTTGAATTACGAGAGACATTTTTAAATGCAAACTGCCAAAATGTCATCCGCGTCTTCCTCCCAGTAACGCCAGTACATCTAATATTTCTTGATAAAACTTTTCACGATATAAACCTCGGTGTAATTCATTGTATAGCTCACCATCTTTAATAAAAATTACGCGGTTGCAGTAACTAGCTGCAAATGGATCATGTGTCACCATTAAAATGGTAGCTTGCTCTTCTTTATTTAATTTTGTAAAAAGTTCCATTACATCGATTGCTGCTTTAGAATCTAAATTTCCTGTAGGCTCATCGGCAAGCAGGAGTGATGGATTATGAATAACAGCACGAGCAACTGCAGTACGCTGCGCTTGTCCACCAGAAACTTCAAAAATCCGCTTATCTAAAATGTGATCAATCCCAAGTTTCTTTGAAATCCTATCTAATCTCTTATCCATTTCTTTTAACGGAACATTATCTAACGTTAATGGGAGTACAATATTCTCACCAATTGTTAATGTATCTAGTAGATTAAAGTTTTGAAAGACAAATCCTAATTCTTGGCGGCGGAAAACCGCTAATTTTTCTCTGCGGAATGTGTGCGGCTGTTTTCCGTTAATAAAAACCTCCCCAGCAGTAGGGGAATCAATTGTTGAAATTACATTTAAAAAAGTAGATTTACCGCTCCCAGAAGGTCCCATAATTGCGACAAATTCACCTTTATCCACATGTAAATTAATATTTTTTAAAGCGGTATGAGGGACTTTGCCCTCATACACTTTGGAGACATTTTTAATGTGTAATACTTCTTCCATAAAAACTCACCTTTCTATTTCTTAAAGCTTAATATGCCGTGATAGTTTTTGCATATATAGGGAACGAATTAACAGGAAAAAGAGAATCTCAACTGTTCCAAAAATCGTAAGAACCACTGTAATCTCAGCAAATAATGAAAGGTCTATGATTTCTTGTAACATCTTTGTAGCAAACATTGTATGGATGGAAGCCATAATATATGGAACAAAGAATAAAATCGCAAGCTGGATGGTTGCTGAGCGCTTCATCTCAGATTCCGTTAACCCAATTTTCGTAATGGTAATATACTTTTCTTGTTCATTTGTTAAATCCGTATACATGCGGAAATAAAGGACACTTCCAGCTCCAATGAAGAAAATGACGCCAAGGAATGTTCCAATTAAGAAGAATGAAGCGGCACCTGATTTAATTTCGTATAGCGTATAACTCGCTTCCCGCATAATATATAAAGGTTCATCAGATACGATGCTTTTTCGATCTTTTCTCAATTTATCAAGATATTCTGTAGCGATTACATGTGTTTTTTCCCAATCTTTTACTTGAAAGTTATACAGTGTCATATGTTTCATGTTATTCGATAAGGTATGTACAGTATCATCAGATAAAACTAGTAACTGTGACGCCAATCCAGTTGGTATTACGCTAAAATTCTCATAACCTTTTACTTGGAATGTAGTGGAGGTTTGAGAAAGTGTAATGTTTTTTTGTTTGAGCTCTTCTTGCATTGGACTCAATATGTTTTGATATCCGTATCCAGGTAGTATGTATGTTTCATTCTCTTTTACAAAAAGGTGCTTGAGATGTAAAGCAGTCGCAAGTTTATTATAGTCACTTTCTTTTAATACAAATGCTTCTCTTTCATAGGGGTTAGTTTCATTTTTTTGTAATGAAACTGCATATAAGTCTGTTTTGACCTTTTTATAGGTAAATTGCTCTTCGCTAAGTCGTTTTTCTAACCAGTCCATATGCTGTGAAGCAAATGGATTGGCATCGTATGAAAGATAGGTAAACGGAAAGGGGGTATTATTTGCTACATCAAACTTCATAAACTTCCCAAATCCATAGATGAATGTAATCATCGTAAATGCAAGTGTAGATAGCATTGCAACAATAAAAAGCATATTAACATTTGTTCGAATGCGGCTTGCTAAATCTGAAATCCACAGCATATTAATACGTTTCATATAAAATGTTCTTCGTCTTTTCAATATGCGAATGAGCAGGAAACTAATTTGAGAAAAGAAAAGATAAGTTCCAATCGCAACTAGTGACGGAATAACAAAAATACTAGAAAATAAGTATATAGCTCCTATTTCAGTACCGAGAGATATAAAATATTTTGGGTTTCCAGCTAGTACATATCCAGATAGCAAACATATAGCACCGAATAGAGAAATCAGGATAGACGGCTTTCGGTCCTTTTGTTTTACATTCCCTTCTTTTAGAAGACGTACTGCTTTTCTTGTTCGAATAAGCATAGGAGTGAAAGCTGATACAACGATAAAGAGTCCCAAAAAGATTGTCGCCGTTAAAATGATAGCTCCTTTTGGCCAATATAAATATAGTCCGGGAGCAAATGTAATTTTCGCTGTTATCAATAAGAAAAATTGTGAAAATACAAGGCCGAACTGAATACCAAAGAAAATGGATAATACTCCAATTAACATATTTTCCATGAAAACAAGGCGCTTCAATTGCTTTCTTGATATTCCTAAAACGGTTAAAATTCCAAATTGTTTTTTTCGAACCTTTAAGAAGGTGCCGATAGAATAAAGCAAGAAGAAAAAAGAGAAAAACACAATGACTACTTCCGAAGCGATCATTAACCCTGAAATTGCATCAATTGTACTAGAATTTTGTAATCGAGGATGAAATAAATACACCGCAAACGAAAAGAAAATCGCAATGGAAAACGCACTGCTTACAAAGTAGGCGAAATAAGCCCGAGAGTTTCGAGTTACATTTTTAAATGCAAATTGCCAAAATGTCATGATGTATACCTCCAAATCGAAGATATAGGCTCTGCCGTGTTGTAAAAAATGTATGAGAGTGAGTTCTCATACATTTTACTGAAATATGTAATTTTCATTCGTTTGTCACCTTCCCTAATTCATCTGCTTGGTTATTGGCAGCATTATGGAAGATGATTTTAACACTCGTTCCTTTTCCAACTTCAGAGTCTAACTTTACGGAATGTCCTAAATAAGTACAAATTTTACTTACAATATAAAGCCCCATACCAGTTGATTCTCCAAAAGTGCGTCCATTTTTCCCAGTGTAAAATGGTTCAAATACTCTTCGCACATCTTCCTGCGGGATACCAACACCTTCATCACGAACTTCTAGAATAATGTCTTTGCCGTTTCGATAAGCAGACAAGAAGACTTTCTTACCACGTTCGCCAGAATAACGAACAGCATTGGTCATTAATTGATAAATAATAAATTTTAACCACTTCGCATCAGAAGCGACCTTAAGATCGGAATGGACTTCTAGAACAGGGAAGACCCCATTACGAATAAAGAGTTCCTTTAAGCCATTAATATTTTTCGTTACAGCATCTTTCAGTGAAAGTGTTTCTACATGGAAGTCTTCATGGAAGTTATTTAATCTTGCCATATATAAAGCCATATCCAGTCCTTGGTTTAATCTTTCTAGCTCTTTCTTAAACTTAGGGATGAGATGCTCGTCTTCCATTTCTAGTACCATTAGCTGCATAACAGAAACCGGGGTTTTCATTTGGTGCACCCAGTGATTAATAAACAATTGATGCTCTTGTTGTTTTACTTCATATGTTTGTAGTTCTTTTTGGAATAGGCGATATTGCGTACGAACAAGCTCATTTACGCCGTGTGGCATTGGTGCGGCTGCTCTTTCAATAAATGCATCTTCCATTTTTTCTGGTGGCTCACTTAATCTGTGATACATTCTGCGATTACGAACATAACGATAAGCAAGGAAGCAAATAAATAAATATAGACTTAACACAATGAAGTAAAACTTGTTGTTTTGGAAGCCATCTACTGCATCATAAAGAATAAAAATGATACCGAAGTTTAGTGCATATAATAGAAAAAATGCAAAATGATCACGCAAAAATAACTTCATTCTTATTCACTCCAAGTTGCATTCAAACGATACCCTAATCCGCGTACTGTTTCAATTGCATTTTCAATACCTAGCTCATTAAATTTCTTACGAAGACGTGTAATGTTTACGTTTAATGTGTTTTCTTCAACGAAGCTTTCATCGTCCCAAAGTGCTGCTAATAAATCTTCACGGCTTGCTGTACGTGGGAATTTTGATAACAGCATTTCTGCCAAGATTGCTTCTTTCTTTGTTAAAAGAACTTGCTCAGTTCCAAAATGGATTTCTGGTCGTTCAGGGAATAATTTTAACCCTTCTACTTCCACAATTCGTTCTGAAATATTTGGTGCATAGTCACCGTAAATACGGCGTAATTGCCCTTTAATTTTCGCCATTACAACATCATAGTGGAATGGTTTTGTAATGTAATCATCTGCACCGCTCTCAATTGCCATAATTTGTTCCATTTCACCTGCGCGAGCAGAAATGAAAATAATTGGACAAGTAGATTCATGACGAATTTGACGGCACCAGTAGAAACCATCGAATTTCGGTAAGTTCACATCGAGTAGAACAAGATGTGGCTTCACATCGTTAAATGATTCCATAATATCATCAAAGTTCTCCGCAACAACTGCATCGTAACCGTATTTTTGAATATGAGACTGTAGTAAAGAAGAGATATTTGGATCGTCTTCAACGATTAAAATTTTATACATATATATTCCTCCTAAAAAACAATTGTAGCTATAGTGTACCATGTGTTTCCTGTCTTTTCATTACCCCGCTTTAACGGGCAGTAATACTTCCGCCTTAAAGCTCAGCAAAAGCGAAGAAGTTAGGATGGAGATAAACTGCCCGTAAAAGCCCGATTGGTGAGGGCTAATAATCAGTGGGGATGAAAAAATCCCCACTGATTAAAGTTTCACTTTACCTTGAAATGAGAGCTAGTAAACAGTATAGGTCAAAAGTAGGAAAAGTAAAAAGGGCAGTGGATATAATTGACAATTTGTAGTTTTTATTTTAACATTTAGATAAATATCTAAATGTCTAATTAGTGAAAGGAAGAAAGACATTGAACCAAGCATTTAAAGCATTAGCAGACCCAACAAGGCGAAAAATTTTAGATTTATTAAAAGAAGGCGATTTAACAGCTGGTGAAATTGCCGAACATTTTAATATGACAAAGCCAAGTATTTCGCATCATTTAAGTGCGCTTAAAAACGCTGAACTTATTCAAGATGAAAAAAGGGGACAATTCGTTGTGTATTCCTTAAACACTACTGTTTTTCAAGATTTATTAACATGGGTGTTTACGTTTACAAATAAAGGGGGAGAGGGGAAATGAGGAAGCATTTGTTACCGTGGATTTTCATTATTGCGGTTGCAATTGGTTGGTATATTGTTTGGCCGCATTTACCAGAGCAAATCCCACGTCATTATAATGCATCTGGTGAGGTAGATGGATATTTTTCTAAAGTAGAAGCGACCTTTGTTTCAATAGGCAGCATGATATTGTTCTATGTGATATGGATATTTATAGGGAAAATCGATTTAACGAAGGGGAATCATAAACAGCATGCTAAAGTACTTTCTATGACAAATCATGCTATTCTTTTTGTGGTTTTTGGATGTAATATTTTCGCATTATTAGCTTCATCTGGATATATTGTTTCAGGCTCAATAGCATTTAATTTTGGATTAGGAACGATATTTCTTGTCGTAGGTAACTATATGCAGCAGACAAAGCCAAATGGTTTTGTAGGAATTCGAATGTACTGGACATTAGAAAATCCAGAAGTATGGCGTAAAACGCACCGATTTGCTTCAAAGGTATTTGTAATTGGGGCAATATTCATGTATGTTGCTGCAGTATTTCCTGATCCTATCAATATGTTTAGTGCAATTGGAACAATTTTATTATGCATTATCATCTCAACGATAAAATCATATTCGATTTATAAAAAAGAAATAGGGTTAGGCGGAAAATACTAAAAGTATAGGAAGTGTAGGGGAATGAAAAAACATCTTTTTGCAATCATATTAATTCTTATAACTTGTGTAGCGTGGGCGATTTCTTGGCCATATTTGCCGGATACAATTGCAACGCATTGGAGTGGTGGTACTGCAGATGGATTTTCGTCTAAATTATCTGCAATGATGTCTGTAGTTGGGATTATGATTGGATTATATATATTCCTGAATATCGTACCAAAGGTTGATCCAAAGAAAGAGAATTATAAGAAGTTTCCTAAAGGGCTTATGATGATAAACAATGCATTATTAGTGCTTTTATTTATAGGAAACATGGCTGTTATTACAACTGGACTTGGATATAATGTATTTCTTCATCGGGTACCAGAATTACTGGTCGGTATTTTATTTTTAATCATCGGTAACTATTTGCCGCAGTGTAAACCAAACTTCTTTGTTGGCATGCGTAATCCTTGGACGTTAAGCAATGAAGAAGTATGGCGCAAGACACATCGCTTTAGCGGAAAAGTATTTGTAGCTCTAGGTCTGCTCATGATTGTAAGTATTGTTGTGCCAGCTAACTTGAGATCATATATGATGCTTGCGATGATATTAATTGCTGTAGTGCTGACGAATTTATATTCTTATGTCTTATATAAAAAAGAAATGCAATTATAACTAGAAGTTGTCGCTCTTTAGGGCAGGTTGGAATCAATCATACGCAGTAGGAATGAAGTCTTACTGCGTAAAGCTTTGTTTCGGGAGTCTGAATATTCGAAGAAAATGGGGTTTTGAAGAAGTTTAATCTTGGTATTTGATTATTAGTAGGAATAGGACACAAGAAACGGTCAAATATATTGAACCAATGCTATACGAGTCTAAATCATTTGGGGGAGAGCGTATGTTAGAAATCATAAATTTTAGCAAGACATACAAAGGTGGAAAAAAAGCAGTAGATCATTTGAATCTTACCGTTCAAGCAGGAGATATTTTTGGATTTATTGGACATAACGGCGCTGGGAAAAGTACGACGATTAAATCACTAGTAGGTGTTATTGATTTCGAGGAGGGTGAAATTTTTGTTGATGGACATTCAGTAAAAAAGAACCCGATTACGTGTAAGAAAGTAATGGCATATATTCCTGATAATCCAGATTTATATGAGCAATTAACAGGAATTCAATATTTGAATTTTGTTGCTGATGTTTTTGGGGTGTCTGCAAAAGACAGAGAAGAACGGATACAAAAATATGGAGATGCTTTTGAGATTACACCATATTTGGGAGATTTAATATCTTCCTATTCACATGGTATGAAACAAAAAGTAGCGATTATATCAGCAGTTGTGCATCATCCGAAATTATTAGTTTTAGATGAGCCTTTTGTTGGGCTTGATCCAAAGGCAGCCGTCGTACTTAAGAATATTATGAAGGAACTTTGCGAATCAGGCAGTGCGATTTTCTTTTCTACCCATGTATTAGATGTGGCAGAAAAGTTATGCAATAAGATAGCGATGATAAATAAAGGGAAACTAGCGATCTCAGGGGAAGTAAAGTCTTTAATAAAGGAACATTCATTAGAAGAGCTCTTTATGAAGGTGCTTGCTGATGAAGAATAATACGTTAGCTCTTTTAAAAATCCGTCTCATAACGCAGCTTGGTCTCAATACTTTTAAGTATGAAGAAGATAAGAAAAAGAAGCAGAATAAAATTTTAATTTCAGTATCAATTGCATTAGTGGCTGTTATGTTGATGTTGTATTGTGGAAGTTCGGCATATGGATTGATAAAACTTGGAATAGGACAGATCATTCCGGTTTATGCATTCGTTATTAGCAGTGTATTAGTTTTATTTTTCACTATGTTTAAGGCGAATGGTGAAATTTTTGCCTTTAAGGATTATGATTTTGTCATGTCTTTACCGATTTCTGTAAGTACGATTATTGCTAGTAGATTTTTGTATTTATATATACTAAATACGGTCTTTTCGATGATAATTATGCTACCAATGGGAACTGTTTATTGTATATATGAAAAGCCATCAGCTTCTTTCTACTTGATGTGGTTCATCACTCTGTTTACAGTCTCATTAATTCCAACAACAATTGCGGCAGTTTTTGGTGCATGTATTACGGCAATCGCCTCTAAATTTAGACATACGAATAAAATCACTACCATTTTAAGTTTTATCGCAATTATTATATTCGGCTTTTTTATGTTCAAACAGGGAAATACGAAATATAGTTTTACTGATTTAGAAGGGATTGGGGCAACTGTTTCAGAGGGATTAGCTAGAGTGTATCCATTAGCTAACATTTTTCAAAAAGCAATTGTTGATGCTAATATGGGAGCTTTTATCCTTTTTGTTGGCATATCAGTTATTTGGTATTATCTTTTTGTAAAAATACTCGCTCTTAAATATAAGCAAATCAATACAGGTATTTCTACGTACCATATGCTTTCAAATTACAAGATTGATAGTATGAAGAAAGAAAAAGTATTGATTGCATTATATAAAAAAGAACGAAAGCGCTTCTTTTCTTCTACAGTATATGTGATAAATATTGGTATGGGAGTTGTCATGGCAGTCATCTTCTCACTTGCAGTGGTTGTAGTAGGACCAAGCAAATTAATCGGGTATCCTGGAATCGAAACAATTTTACAAAAGGTTGCGCCATTTGTTATTTCAGCAATGATTTCGTTGACGTGTACAACATGCGTGTCATTGTCATTAGAGGGGAAAAACGTATGGATTATCAAATCATTGCCTCTTACACCTAAGATAATTTATGACAGTAAGATTCTCATGAACCTTTCGCTGAGCATACCTACATCAATTATTAGCGCGATACTTATGGTGATAGGTTTAAAGACGGATATTTGGACTTCTATATTAATCATAATAACTCCCATCACATATTCATTCTTTTCAGCAGTATGGGGGATTTTTATTAATAATCGATTTGCTTATTACGACTGGGTGTCAGAAACACAAGTGGTAAAACAGAGTATGGGCTCTGTTCTTGGTATGTTTGGGGGTATGATTATGGCTATCATCCCTGCCTTGTTAGTAGGTACTAGTGCGATATCAAACTATAGGGTGTTTACTTTTATAGTTGTTGCAATACTTTCTATTATTACAGTTATACTGTATAACAATGAAACGAAAAAAAGCATAAAGTGAAACGAAACACTCATCTATAAGATGGGTGTTTTTTAACCTTACAGAATTGTAATGTTCATGTAAGGAGAATGAATGGATGGTATGTTATCCGGGTGCTATAGTAACAAAGTAGTTATTTCACAAAGTTAAATTTAGTTTTCTTCTGCCAGGTGCCCTTACATAACTGTCATGTTTGTGTAAGAAACATCGATAGTGGCAAGAGTAGAAGTGAGATATAGTGAAAAATAGAGAATAGAAGAAGAGGGGGATATAGCGATGAAAACAGTATTAGAAGCGAAAGATATTAAAAAAGTATACGATACAGGTGGAAATAAATTTGAAGCGTTAAAAGGGATTAACTTACAAGTTCAAGAAGGTGAGTTCGTTGGAATTATGGGACCTTCTGGATCTGGTAAAACGACTCTTTTAAATGTTCTTTCTACGATTGATAATGCAACGAGCGGTGAGATTTTAATTGATGGGAAAGACATTGTGAAAATGAATGATGATAAATTGGCATTATTCCGCCGTGATCATTTAGGTTTCATTTTCCAAGATTATAACTTATTAGATACGCTAACGGTGAAAGAGAACATTGCATTGCCACTTGCGTTATCAAAAGTGAAAGCAAGTGAAATTGATCGTCGCGTTCTTGAGATTGCGAAGAAGTTCGGCATTGATCATATTTTAAGTCAATTCCCATACCAAGTATCTGGTGGACAAAAGCAGCGCTGCGCTGCATCACGTGCAATCGTTACAAATCCAAGTATGATTTTTGGGGACGAGCCAACAGGAGCTCTTGATTCAAAATCAGCAACAGATTTATTAGAAAGTATGAAATCATTAAATGAATATGATAATTCAACAATTTTAATGGTAACGCATGATGCATTTGCGGCAAGTTATTGTAAACGTGTTATCTTCATTAAAGATGGAGAGTTATATAAAGAATTGCACCGCGGGAAATTAACTCGTAAACAATTCTTCCAGCAAGTAGTAGACGTAATGTCCGCAATTTCCGGAGGTGCAATGGATGACGTTATCTAGTATTGCCCTCCGCAACATACAGCGGAACTTTAAGGATTACTTTTTATATTTTGCATCTATGATCTTTAGCATCGTCATTTATTTTACATTTAAGGCGCTAGAGTATAACTCACAGATGGAAAAAGCAGCGGAAGGTTCTAAAAAAATTAGTGGAGCCTTTCAAGTATCAAGTGTGATGCTTATTATTTTCGTAGCGGTATTTATTATATACTCTAATGGATTCTTTACACGTAAACGTAAAAAAGAAGTTGGACTATATTCACTACTTGGAATTCGTAAAAAGCAAATCGGTAAAATGTTATTTTATGAAAATATGCTAATGGGATTCATATCATTAGTAATCGGGATTGCAATCGGTAGTGTACTTTCAAAGTTATTCCTTGAGCTATTAGTAAGCATGATGGGACTAAACTTAAATGTTCACTTTGAAGTACCAATGGGAGCAATTATTGATACGGCAATAATATTCTTCGTGATTATATTGTATACATCACTTCAAGGATATCGTTTAATCTATCGCTTTAAATTAATTGAACTTTTCCGTGCAGAACGTGAAGGAGAAACGATGCCAAAAGGATCGATGATTATGGCACTAATTTCAGTCTTTTTAATCGGTTCTGGGTATTTTTTATCACTGACATTTATAAAAGCAATACAATATGCTAACTTTATGATGATTGCATTTTATATTCTACTTGCAACAGTACTTGGAACATATTTACTGTTTATGTTCTTTACAGTATTCGTATTAAAAAGAGCAAGAAATAAGAAGTCATCATTCTATAATGGAATGAATATGGTAACGACATCACAGTTATTGTATCGCATTAAAGGAAATGCAAAGTCACTCGCAACAATTGCAGTATTAAGTGCTGTTACATTAACAGCGGTTGGTACATCTGTAATGATGTATTATAACACATTTAAACAAACGAGAGATTATGCGCCGTACAGCTATTCTTACGAGAAAAAAGATGCTGCACTTGATAATAAAGTAAATGCGATTTTGGATGAAGAGAAGGGAAATCATCCTGTAACGAACCAATTTGAAATAGAAATGGTTCCTGTTAAAGGGAAGTTTGAAGGCGAAAAAGCAGATATGGGTATGAATACAAATTATTTAGTTACTGAGAAATATCAGCTTGTATCGCAATCAGCATTTAATAAAATGGCAAAGAACATGGATATAGATGCTGTAACTTTGGCAGCCAACGAGGCATTCGTATTTGATGGTATGTATATTGAAGGGCATGAATTTAGTACAGTATATAAAGGGAACAAAGCCGTATTCCCAATTGGAAATGAGACGAAAACATTAACGATTCAAGGTGCTGAAGGGCGTAATGTAACGAACTTAGGAGAATTATTCGTTGTTGTACCAGATGAAGTATATAACAATGCGAAGGCAGTCTCTGACACACGCATCGTTAAAAATATTGATGTGAAAGACGAGAAGAATAGTAAAGTACTGACAGAGAAATTAAAGAAAGTGATGCCAATTGGAGAATCAGAAGTTGCGCTACCTTTTAATGATTTCTACACTGGTTTCCACGGTATGCTGGAAGCGACAGGGCTAATGATGTTCATCGGCCTCTTCTTAGGTCTAGTTTTCTTACTAGCAACAGGTTCTATCATTTACTTCAAACAGTTAACAGAAGCAAATGCAGACCGTGATCGCTACGTAGTACTTCGCAAAGTCGGAGTTACAAAACAAGAAATGAAAAAGGCGATTGCAAAACAAGTAAGCTTTATCTTCGCGATTCCATTAGTAGTTGGAATTTGCCACAGCTTATTTGCATTAGAAGGTTTATCGACGTTAATGCCATATGAAATCTTAATCCCATTATTAATGAGTATTGGTGTGTATAGCGTCATTTATATTGGATATTACTTCTTAACAGTTCGTTCTTATTATAAGATTGTGAGCGCGAAGTAATGAAAGAGGCAGCTATTGTGATGAGCAATAGCTGCTTTTTTAATTTCTTCATAAAATCTTAAGAAATTTCCATGATATTTTTTAAAAAATGATAGTTATACTTAGGGCTATATTAAACAATACCGAATGAATGGGAGAGGTTAGAAATGCAACTTATTACATTCTTAACCGAATTTGTGAAGCATCCAAAGAATACTGGGGCAATTGTACCTAGTTCTAATAGATTAGCCAAAAAGATGGTAGGCGCGATTAATTTTGAAGAAGCAAAGTACATTTTAGAATTAGGACCTGGAACAGGATCATTCACGAGAGAGATTATAAAGAGAAAAAAAGAACATACAATATTTATCTTGATTGAAATTAATGAAGTTTTTTTCAAAAAGTTACAGAAGCAGTTTAAGGACGATCCAAGCGTTTTAGTTATACATGGATCAGCTGAAAACATAAAGAAATACATCAAGGAGTTACAAATAGAAAAGGTTGATTACGTCTTATCGGGGTTACCCTTTACGTCTTTGCCACGGGAAGTATCATCTCGCATTTTATCCAGCGTCATGGAGTCATTAAGTGAGGATGGTGAATTCATTACATTTCAATATTCACTTGCAAAGAAAGCATTTATCCACACCTTTTTTCAGGAAATTTCATTAAAAAAGGTTTGGCTAAATCTTCCTCCAGCGCATGTTCTTAGTTGTAGAAAGGCATGCACGTAATGGAATTACATGAATTGTTATCCTATATTGAGCAGTATGGTTATTGGGCTTTATTCTTTTGTTTATGGCTCGGGATTGTAGGTATGCCAGTTCCAGACGAAATGATTGTGATGAGTGGCGGGTTTGTATCATCGTTGGGCATACTAAGAGTAATTCCAGCCTTTTTATTAACTTATCTAGGCGTTGTGTCAGGCCTCTCTTTAGGGTATATACTTGGAAAGATATTTGGCGCTAAAGTACTTGATAAATTGATGAAAAAGAAAAAGGCGAAGTACCTTTTAAAATCAAAAGAAATGATTGGTAAATACGGACATTATGCATTAGTAACAAGCTATTTTATACCTGTCGTTAGACATATCGTTCCTTATTTAGTTGGTATGAATTGTATGTCTTTTAAAACGTATGCTTTGTATTCGTACACGACAGGATTTATGTGGACATTGCTTTATTTTATGCTTGGTTCTATGTTTGGTAAACATATCGAGACGATTGTAGAACTTGCGACGAAGTATGGTATATATTTTGGTGGCGTAGTTGTTGTTATATTGAGTATTTCTTATTTGCATCTGCGGAAGAAAGATTCGGGAGTAAATATAGGTAGAGAAACGTAAGATTAAAACAATAGGGAATAGATTTTAAATCTTGAAGTAATGAAAAAAAAGCTATTTTCGATTCACATTTAGGCAAGGTAGTTATAGCGGAGATAAGGAGAAAGAGGAACTTCTCTTTATTGTTTTAACCGAGAAGACCCCCTCCTCTAAACGAAGTGAAGGTGGGGGTAGTTCAATTGATTTCATAATTGAGGAATATAGAGGAAATGGAGCACGATCTCTATAGTTTTTGTAGTAGTCGTGTCCCGCTTTTCATATCACCTTTACATAAAGGACATTTTGGTTCTTCTTCTAAAGAAAAGTTTTTACGCATCCATCCATGGCAGCTTTCTGATTGGCATTCCCATACAGCGATTTCTTCTGGATCTTCGACAGGCTTATTATTTCTTTTCCAATACATATAATCACTCCTCTAAAGTGAAAAATTTTTCTAAAAAAATAAAAAGGTTGTTAACGTTTTTTGTTAACAACCTTTTATACTTTTAATTATAATCTTTATTTTATAAAAATGCGAACTTTATCATTTACCAAAGTATAACAAGGAATCTATTATACTAGTTCTGGATTATAAATCATTGTAAAATGTCCTGGCAATAATTCAATCTGACACGGTGTATGAAGGGAACTTTCTCCATCTGTATCCACTTCTTTTTTTCCTCGCGTTTCAATATGAATTGATTTTGCTTTGACGTGGAATATATCATTGTTATTTGTATCTTCAAATAGTTTTTTTCCAATGTAATCTTTAAATGCTTGGATGCCTGTTGACTTCACAACAAAGATATCAAGCGCCCCATCATCACACTTTACATTTGGAATGAAGGAAGGGATGCCACCAAGATATTCACCGTTTCCAACCATAACAAGGACAGCCTCATCTTCATATACTTCCTGATCATACGTAATTTTCACAGGGAAGGTTTCAGCATTTTTGACAGTGCGGATTGTACTTAAGTAGTAACCGATTTTCCCGAGTTTTGCTTTTTCATCAGCATCAATATTATTTGATACTTCTGAAACGAGTCCAATTCCCCAAAAGTTTAAGAAATGTTGTCCGTTTGCTTTAGCAATATCAATTGGCTTCGTGTGACCTTTTACAATTAGTTTTGCTGCTTCACCAATATTTTGCGGAACACCGAGTGTACGAGAGAAGTCATTGCACGTCCCACCTGGAATGATTGCAAGTGTTGGTCTAATTTCAAGAGGGGCTAAGCCATTTGTGCACTCAAAGACAGTTCCATCACCGCCAAAGACAACGATTAAATCGACTTCATTTGCAAATTGCTGACAATACTTTGTCGCATCACCCTGCTGTTTTGTATGAAGAATACGTAAATCAGAAAAAGCTGCAGCAAGCGGCGGAACGATTTTGGATAAGTTTGTATGTAAATCGCCTTGTCCCGCTTTAGGATTTATGATGAGAAGAACTTTTTCAAATTTGGTCTGTATCATTCTAATCTCTCCCTTTGCTTTTTACTAGTAGTGGATGATATGAATAAACTCCCATCAGAATTTGATGGAAGTTATATGTGGTTTTATTTCTCTGTTACAACCGAAGCGATGTATGGTAAGTTACGATATTTTTCTGCGCAATCAATACCATAGCCAACGATAAACTCATCTGGAATTTGGAAGCCTACGTATTCTGCTTTCAAGTCAACTTTACGACGCTCTGGTTTATCAAGTAATGTACAGAATTTTAAAGCTTTTGGCTTATGCATAAAGAAGTGGTCTTTTAAGAAGTGAAGTGTTAAGCCAGAATCGATAATATCTTCTACGACAATTACATTTTTACCAGTGATGTTTACATCGATATCTTTTAGTAATTTTACTTTTCCAGTTGTTTCAGTTTGGTTACCATAGCTAGATGCAGAGATAAAGTCGATTGTTACTTCATTTTTAATGTGACGAATTAAATCGGCAGCAAAGACGAAAGAACCTTTTAATACAGCGATAACAATGATTTCTTCTCCTTCAAAATCACGCTCGATTTGCAGTGCAAGTTCTTTTACTTTTGCTTGTAATACTTCTTCAGAGATTAAAGTATCTTTTATTTCAATTTTCATTATGATCCTCCTATGTTGTAAAACTTATGAACATTTCGACTGTAAAGGATTGAGAGGGAAAAGTCAAAAAGAAGAAATACATATTTAATGAAGGGCTATGTTAGGAAAGTAAGAATAAAATAAAGTGAAAGTGAAAGTGAAAGTTCGATTTGAAGTTTTCATGATCCGTTTATGCTAGAGAAATTGAGAGGAGAATGGAATGTTAAAAAATATAATCTCAATAATTCTTCAGTTATTTATCATGATTATGCTATTTGTAGTGATTGTAAGTCTTCCGATGTTATTTATAGATGGAAAGAAAATTGGGATACATATAGAGCATTTTTTTACACAATGTATACATGTTATCTCTGCGTTGATACACCCAGAAGAATTAAAGCTGAAAATGGCTACACAAGTAGCGACTGTTTCAAACAATGTGCAAATATTTAAGATGCAAGAAAGAGAATTTCCTTTGTTTCCGCTTATATTTAAGCCATATGCATATTCACTCGTGCTTATATTTGGAGCGCTCATAGTTTCTATTTGTTCGTCTTTTTTATGTAGTATCATTACGGCGATTTTACCGCGGCGTGTACAGAGAGTGATAGAAGAAGTTGTATTTTTTCTTAAAATAATTCCAGATATCTTCCTGATTTTTTTTCTTCAACTTTTAATGGTAAGTATATATAGGTATACCGGGGTTTTACCATTACATCCATTTTCTACAATGCACAATTCATCTGTTGTATTACCAATTCTCATTTTAGCTATTATACCTACAATCTCTTTATTTCAATTCCAAATGCTACTTATAGGTGAGGAACAGAAAAAAGATTATGTTATGTTTGTGAAAGCGAAAGGTTTTAGTAGTCTGTATATTTTATGTAAGCATATTGTTAGTAATATCGTAGCTTCAGTTGTGAATCATATTGAATCCATATTACTAGCATTAATAACAAGCTTATTCGTTTTTGAATACATGTTTCATATAAAAGGTTTGTTTTCAATTTTGATTAGTGGTCAAGAGCCAGCGGTTATCGTTTATTTGTTACTGTTATTTATAGTTCCTATGTATGGAGTAATAGTAGGATTGAATTGGTTAAGGAGGAAGTTGTATGCGTAACCAGCGTTATAAGTACTTCTTATTCCCGATTATTTTATTATTAATAATGAGTATTGCACTCCCATATTTTCAGAAGGAGCCTAAGGCAGTGGAATATCGATACAATGAAAAGGGAGAAATCGTTGAAGCGGCCCCTTTTTCAAACTCCCGTACACATTGGTTTGGGACGGATCGAGAAGGAGAAGATTTATTTTATAAAATAATAGATGGAGCTAAGTATACAATTTTAATTGCATTTTGTGTGGCACTTGCTAGAGTAACCCTTTCTTTATTGATGAGCTTGTTCATTCGTAATGATAAGTGGGGATTTTCTTTCTTACAACGTGTTACTGTTAGTTTGCAATTTTTTCCGCAAACTTTATTTTGTATTTTATTTCTTACACCATTTATCATTTATGAGCTACGAACGAAACCTATTGTCACAAATATAGAAGTACTATGTATACAATTTCTTGTATTCGTTTTTGTAGCAGTGCCAGGCATGACACGATTTTTTCATAAAGAAGTTCAGCAACTTTGGAACAAAGAATATGTAAAGAGTTCTTTTCTATTAGGAGGAAGCAGATGGCACGTGTTTCGAACTCATATTATGAAAGTATTGAAACCACAAATTATATTTCAAATTGGAGAGCAGATGGTCCAAGTATTATTAATTATGTTACATCTTGCCCTTTTTAAATTATTTTTAGGGGGAACGAAAATTGTTTCCGGGCAAGCTCATGATCAATTTAGTAGATATTTTCCATACTTAAATGACTGGGCAAATGTAATTAGTTATTACTATGGAGAATTAATGCTAGAGCCAAGAATTATTATGATTCCAGTTGTTTTTTATATGATTCTTTTATTTTGTATGTCGAAAGTAGTGAACGGGTATAAACATAATATATAAATACAAATTAAAAAAATGAAATAAAATCTTTCTTTTTAGGTGGGAGAGAGCATCCGGCCATGCATAGAAGCGGTCAGATCCTCTCCCTGCCCCATGCCAAGTGAGAATAAAAGGAGAGAACGAGTATAGAGTATTATTTTTCGTCTAGCATATTTAGATAGTAGAGGTTTTGTTATATAAAAGGGAGTGAATAAAGAAGAGTCTGATTTGTTTCAGAGGCCGTTTTTGTTTTCAAAAAGGAAAGTCTTTTTACAAAAATACCCACCAAAAGATCTGATGATATGATATAATAGTCATATCGAGAAAACGCTTCCATGAAGGGTGATAATCATGAAAAAGAAACAGTACACAAGTATTACATTTATAAAAGCGCTGCTATTAACAATCGTTCTTGGTATGTTGTCTTATATAATTGATATTCCAGTTATTCGAGTTTCACTTATTGGAATGACGTTAGTCCTTGGTGCTATCTCTCATGGAATGTTGTTGCAGTTGTATGAAACGGGATTAGACGATATGAAAGAATATATAGATAAGAAATGACTTAAAACCTTCATTTATAAAATGAAGGTTTTTTCGTTCCTTACAAAAATGTAAGGTGAATTGTAAGACAAATCGATAGTTGAATGCTAGTGTTTTGGATAAACTTATATATGTAAGGTAAAAGGCAAGCACATTTTAGGTAAAGTAAGCTTTAGGCACTATATGTGAAAAAGGAGTAGAAGGGAATGGAGAGACGTTGGGCAACCATTGCTTTATTATCGGCTACTAACACAGTTACGTTAGCTGGAGATATGAGTTTTTCGTATTTGTTTGATCGAGAACAAGATCATTCTTCTTCTAAGTTTACAATGAAATGGTGTAAATGGAGCGAAAGTTGTAAGTTTAAAGAAGAGACCCCTAATGAAGAGCGAAGAGTCATTTTTACAAACCCTATAAAGTCATGGGTTGTTCAACGTCGTAAGTGTAACGTCACTAATCACTTAAAGAAAACTGAGTCGAGACAAATAGTTATTGCTTCGGACTCTCCTACTCTGAAATCACAAGAAAGTAACATGTAGATACTGAGACACTAAAAAAAGCATTGTAGAGGGAATCTACAATGTTTTTTTTATCCCGTAAATAGAGAGGTGTGTATAGGGAATTTTGCTTTCTTGAAGATAATTGGCATTCTTATGGGGGCTTATTATTCCTTTGAATGGTATAAGGGGAAAGTTCCGCGCAAGATTTAACAATAGAAGAGATAGAGCATTTTGAGAAGATAGAATCAAAAGGGAGTTTGACTGAAACAACTGCGAATTCTCAAGAACCTTCTTCTCAAATGCCATATAAAGATGGAAGAGTTTGAATATCCATCCATTGGGATTTTGATTAGTGAATCTTCAACAGCTGGCCACGATGCGGTTATGTTAGATTATAGTAGGTGTGGAAAGAATGGAGAACCGAGAGTTATTCATGTCAATGTAGAGAATTATCAAGATCCTATCATTACTGTCTTGACGGAAAATTTTCAGTTCTTTCTAGATGGATTACGTTCTTATAGACATTTTGATAAAGATTAAATCCTAATTTATACAAAATAAGAGCGCCATTTAGGCGCTCTTATTTTTTGAATTCATATTATATGCACCAACGCTTTTGAATAAGCGTGGTGAAGTTGTAAATAAAAGAAGTAGTAACACTGTACATAATGCGAAAGAAGCAAGCATTGTACTACCGTTCACGATTAATGAATATAGGACTGCAGATTGACCTTTCGGCGCATATTGTCCCCAGAAAATAATACCCGCGATAAAGTGGCAGAAATAACGTGCAAAGCTACCAACAAATGTAGCAAGGATAATATAAACAAAAACTTTTTTTCCTTGATTGCCTTTGGATGAAAGCTTATCTTTGCGACTGCCAAGACTAGATGTTGCAAGTGCCTTTTGAATGGGACGATAGAATAAACCTGCAAAGCCGACAAAAGCAAATGCAATGAAGTACTCGATAAACGCTTGCACAGGCGTTAAAATATATGCATCGCCGACTACAATTTGTAGTAGTCCCCAAATTAGCCCTCCTAAGAAAGCCGTTTTAAATCCCCAGCGGTAAGCGATAATAAAAATAGGAATCATAGCAAATGAGATAGAACCGCCTGTTGGAAGTTTAATCGATAGTGGTAAAATGTCGATGATTAAGGCAAAGGCTGCAAGGATTGCAGATTCAATCATCGCTTGTAAATTGGTGTTACGCATGTTGTCATTCCCCCTAAATCCAAGTTGCACAAAAAAGAATGATTACCAAAGGGAGATATGAAATACGTAAGTAGAAAATAATGAGGTATATGTATTTCGACGTTCGCACAATTCCTACGTTAGCATTAACTAACAGGTTCTAAGGGTCGGAACGAAGTGTTCCCTCTCAGCAACGAGGCTCCCCCTGTGATAACGAGATTCTTTATTTGTTAAGTTCATTGTAAGCGAAATGGATGAGAATGACAAATGGATGTGTGTATTTACATACAATTGTCTCAAAAAGTTAATAAATAGGTAGGAAAGAGCTATAGTACCAGATAAAAAGAATATGATATAATTTTTTCTGAAAATAATTATCATTCTCTTTTGAGGAGGGAGATTATGAGTTTAGTTGAGATAAGTATAGGTCAAAAAGTACGAGTGAAAAATTTACAGGCACTGGATCAATTATTGAAAAGACGTCTATCTGCATTTGGCCTATCAGAAGGATGCGAGCTTCGTATAAAACAAAAAGCAATGTTCAATGGCCCATGTACATTAGAGTGCCGTGGACAGTTAATTAGTATTCGTCATTGTGACGCGAAAATGATAAAGGTGGAATTAGCGTGAATAAGGTTGCATTGCTAGGGAATCCAAATACAGGGAAAACATCATTGTTTAATGCGCTAACTGGTTCCTATGAATATGTAGGGAACTGGAGCGGAGTAACGGTAGAGAAGAAAGTTGGTAAGTTAAAAGATAAGCAAGGAACGCTAATTGATTTGCCAGGTGTATATGATTTAAATCCTGTTTCTCGTGATGAAGGTGTCGTTACAAAGTTTCTATTAACAGAAGAATTTCAGCATATGTTAAATATTGTGGATTCTTCTCAATTTGAGCGCAATATGCATTTAACGTTGCAGTTATTAGAATTTGGTAAACCAGTTTCTATCGGTTTAAATATGATTGATGTTGCGAAGCAGCGTGGAATCGTTATCAACGTAGAAAGATTATCAGAAATATTAGGAGTAACAGTCGTTCCTGTTGTTGCGAGAAGTGGGAAAGGCTGTGAAGAGTTACTTGCTGCTCTTCATGAGAGTGAGAAGAAGAGGGAAAAACCTTTCATTCTTTCTTATGGAAAACAAGTAGATGCAGGAATTACAGATCTTATGGATCTTCTAACTAGGGAGAATTATGAACATCCAAGATGGCTTGTACTTCAATTTTTAAGTAACAATGAAGTAGTAGAGCAAGAAGTAAAGAAATTGCCTGTTTATGAAAAGCTTATAGCGATTCGATCAGCATTAGAGGCAGAACTTGATGTAACGCTGGAACAACATATTTATAGGACACGTGCAGCGTATATTGAAAAGTTAAAAACAAATGTCATTCATCATGAAAAGGAAGGAAAGATTCCTTTTTCAGAAAAAATCGATCAGTTAATTACACATAAAATATTGGGACTTCCAATCTTTTTAGCAGTTATGTTTTTTATTTTTCAGGTTACGTTTACGTGGATTGGGACGCCTTTATCAGATATGCTTGATGAATTTCTTGGTGGACAGTTTACGGATTGGGTTACAGCGGGACTCGTAAATATTGGGGCTTCTGAGTTTATTCAGGCTCTTATTACGGAAGGGATTATTGCTGGTGTCGGAGCTGTATTAGTATTCGTTCCGCAAATTTTTGCGTTGTTCTTCTTTATTTCATTATTAGAAGACTCAGGATATATGGCACGAATTGCGGTTGTTATGGACCGTATTATGGAGTTCTTTGGCTTAAACGGGAAGGCGTTTATTCCAATGATTATCGGTTTCGGTTGTAACGTTCCAGGCATTATGGCAGCGAGAACGATTGAGCAAGAGAAGGAGAGATTACTGACAGTATTAGTAACGCCATTTATGTCTTGTTCAGCACGTTTACCTGTATATGCATTATTTGCGGGAGTCTTTTTCCCACATAGTCAGGCAACTGTTGTGTTCTCTTTATACATTGCCGGTATTGTACTTGCACTATTAGTTACAAAGGTAATGTCTCTTACAGTGTTAAAAGAAGAAAAGTCTATTTTTGTGATTGAGCTTCCGCCTTATCGTGTACCACAAGCAAAAACATTGTGGCTGAGTACGTGGGAAAAAGGAAAAGGTTTCGTACGTAAAGCTGGTACATTTATCTTTGGTGGTTCGGTGGTGATTTGGTTATTAAATTATGCGGGTCCATCTGGATTTGGCGTTGATATGGGAGAAAGTTTCTTAGCGATGATTGGTGGCTTTATTGCGCCAGTTTTAGCACCGCTCGGTTTTGGAACATGGCAAGCAGCAGCGTCATTATTAACAGGATTTTTAGCGAAAGAAGTTGTTGTTTCAACAATGGCCATTATTTATGCGGTGAAAGAAGATGTATTAGGAAATGTAATGGGAGCGCACTATACTGCATTATCAGCATATGCGTTCATGTTCTTTATTTTATTATACGTCCCATGTTTAGCGACAGTAGCTGTGATTCGCCGTGAAACAGGGTCTGTAAAATGGACAATTTTCTCTGTGGTGTATCCACTTATTATTGCTTATGTATTAACGCTCGTTATATACCAAGTCGGATCCATGCTTGGATTCTAGAAGGAGATGTATCATAATGATGGTCAATATTGTAATTGGAGCTATCATTTTTGGTTATGCAGGATATACATTATTCAATTTTGTGAAGAGAAGTAAAAAAGGAAAATGTGCAGCATGTTCGCTAAATAAGTCATGTCAGTCAAATAGTTGTAGTCTTGATAGAGAGCATGTCGTTAATAAGTAGTGAAAAAAGCTTTGCGAATTTCGCAAAGCTTTTTTTATTACTTTTTAATTTTCACAAGTTGTACTGTTTCTGTTTCTTTAGTAGTATCTTGGATTTTATCTTTAGGATCCTTATCAAATTTCAGTACACCTACAGATTTCTCTTCGCCATTTACTTTTTCATATGCAGCATCATCTACGATTGCAAACATATCTGCATAAGAACGACCATCACCGATAATTGTGTTACCTTCGTATTTTAATTTTGCTCCATCAATTGTAGCATTCTCTACTTTTTCTTTCGCAAATAATACACCTTGATCCGCTGTCACAGCTGGTAATTTATCAATTGCTTTTGTGTTATCTTTTTCTACTTTTTTAAGTAGCTCTTTTTTCACTAGTTCTTCACCAGTCTTCTTATCCATTACAAGTACTTTTTTACTTTCTAATGTGGCAAGTTTCATCTTATATGTGTCTTTTTCTTTTATATCAGATTTGTTTTTATCGATTACTTGGTTAACTTGTTGTTCACTTCCATAAGTAACCATACCGTTTGCTTTCTCTCCTAATAAAGAACAACCTGATAATGCTCCTAATGAAATTGCTGCTGCTAACCCGATTCCTACTAATTTTTTCATTTTTCTTGTCTCCTTTTTATATGCTTTATAGTAAATACAAATGTATTGTTTTTTAAATTTAGAGAAGCAAAAGTATGTCTTGTTTAACCTCGCTTCTAATTTCATTTTATAAGAATAACGTTTTGGTAACTATCGAGTTAGCTTACAGTAACATTACAATCATGTAAGTTAATGAAAAGAGTTAAAAGTGTGATAAAAAGAGGTGGATTTGAAATTACAAACAAAAAGGGGAAGGTTTTTCAGTCTATTTAAAGATGATGATGTAATTTATCTAGAGGATATTCCGAACATAGCATACATATATGTATGCTATAAGTGATTATTCGAGGAGGGATTTTTGGATGAGAAAAGCGATTCTAACAGTAACTATCGCTATTATGATCATTGGAATGATCCATATTGTGGTGACGCCGATAACTTACCAGTCCTATACGATTGATGCTCTTTGGTTTGCAAGTGCTGGTTTCACACTTATCTTTCTTGCTTTTTTAAATTATGTTCTTATTAGCATTAGGGAAAAGCAGAGAAAAATTTTTGTTGTTTGCCATATAGCGAACACTCTATGTACTATTTTTGTTGCGTTGCTCCTTACAGTTGCATTTGCTCCTCATATAATTTTCTTGTTTGTTTTATTAGTTGCTGAAACATTGCTTATTATTAGATTTCAGTTCTCTACATAATTACTATTTTGTTTAATCATGTAGATAGAAAATAAGTGGAATTTTATTTTGAACAAATATACAAAAGTTTACTTTCATTTTTTTGAGATAATTTTAATAGAAGGAAATGTTGAGAAGGAAATGTCATATTATAACTTGTGTATTTGGTAAACAGCATGTAAGTACATCTTCGTTTTGATATAATAAATATGTAGGATTTGGTAATGAACATTATTCTTGTAAAGAAAAGTTTTTACGGGAAGTAAATTTGAAATATGAGGTAATGTATAGGAGGAATTTGAATGTCTGTTTTTAAACGATTAAGAGACTTAACAATGTCAAATGTGTATGCACTAATTGAAAAAGCTGAAGATCCAGTTAAGATGACAGATCAATATTTACGCGATATGCAAGCGGATGTACAAGAAGCTGAGAAAAGCGTAGCGGCTCAAATTGCACTTGAGAAAAAGTTTAAATTATTGTTTGAAGAGCAAGAAGCACTTGTAAAGAAACGTGAAGAACAAGCGCATATGGCTGTTCAAGCAAACAATATCGATCTTGCGCGCCGTGCTTTAGAAGAAAAGCAAAATGCAGAGCAAAAGATGAATGAATATAAAGCAAGCTACGAGCAAAATAAAGCAGCTGCTGATAACTTACGTGCGAAGTTAGAAGAAATGCGTAAGCAATTAACAGAACTAAAAAATAAACGTGAAACACTTGTAGCACGTGTAAATGCTGCGAAAGCACAAAAGAGTATTAATCAAGCAATGTCTGGATTCGATGCCAATACTGCAAAGGCAGGCTTAAGCCGTATGGAAGAAAAAGCTCTTCAATTAGAAGCTGAAGCAGAGGCGAGTGGTGAAATCTACAAGAAAGAAAAATCGCTAGATGAAGAGTTTGCAGCTCTAAATAAAAATAGTGCTGTAGATGATGAATTGGCTCGTATTATGAAGCAGTACGAGAAATAATATATAAATTAAAAACTGACATACACCCCCTTTCTTTTTTGGGAGGGGGGAGAGAGCATCCGCTCATGCATAGGAGCGGTCAGTGCCTTTTTTGACCCCATGCCACGTGAAAACAAAAGGAGGAAACGAGTGTAGAACTGTTTTTGTTTTCATAGCCGCGGTTTATAGGCCAGCAAATCAAAATAGATATATAGAAGATAAAGGAACCCGACATGTCATGAAACTCAATCATGTCGGTTTTCTATTATTCTCTAGAGGAGGTTTTACCATGACATGGATGAATGTGTTAGCCATGCTTGTATGGACAGGAGCAAGTGCTGTTCTTTTATTTGCACTTATGTGGATTGATTCTATTTTTACAAAATACAACGATTTAGCAGAAATAAAACAAGGAAATATGGCGGTTACAACACGCTTTATTATGAAGTTATTTGCACAAGGGTATATTTTGTCACAATCGATTACGAAGGCAAATGACTTATGGCAGGCACTCCTTGCGTCAGCGGTTTCATTCGTTATTTTATTAGTCGTAGAAATGTTTATTGAACTCATCTTGAAAAAAGTAGTCGGTTTAGATTTAGAAGAGGGAACGAAGCAAGGGCATGTCGCACATGCTTTATTAGCTGGTTCGTTACATATTGTTGGGGCCCTCATTTTAGCAGCGTGTCTATAACGAGAAAAGGAGGGGTAATTCGTGAGTTTATTTAAACGTATTAAAAATATAATGAAAAGTCCAGAGCCCGTTCAACCAGAAAAAAGTCTATTAACGTTAGCGCCTGGCGATATGATTGAAGTTTCATTAGTGATGTATGAATTGATCGGAAAAACAAGCATGCATTCTCGTAATGAAATTGTTTTAACATTACAAGATGGGAAAACAATTCGCTATTTAAAAATCGAAAATCGTGAAAAAACTTATTATAAATTGTATACACCAATTGATGGGCGGCTAGATTCTATAGATGAGATTCCAACGACGATTGAAATGGATGATATCGAATATCATATGGAAGAGCAATATAACGGACGTGTTGTTGCGATGGGAAAAACACCGTTTGCCGTTTCTGATGAACAATATGTGTGGGAGTTCCAATCTGATAATCGAAAGCTACTTCGCATTGAGTGGCAAGATGGCCGTACAATGATGTATGAGGGAGAATCGATTCTTTCTGCTGACGTACAAATTATAAGGGCAACGTAAGGGGGGAGGTAATCATGTCAAACCGATTGTTTACCATGATTAAATCGTTCGTAATCCCTATACTTGCCATCGTTACATTACTTGTAATTGCTGGTTATGCCTTATCGGGGTGTCAAAGTGAAAAGTCGATTCAAGATCGGTACCCACTAGAATCCGTCGCAAAAGATGGTAAGCAAGAATCGTACGTATATAGGGCTGCCAATCGGTCAGTTCCCGAAGTTGCAAAGGAACTGATTGATGAGAAAGAGCCGAAGCAAGCATCTAAAGAAGATGAAAATCAGATGTTCCTTGTCTATTCTGATAAGTTATATAATCTTCAGAAGGATAAAGAAAAACCATCTGATACATTAGTTGAAATTAGTAATAAAGAATATGTTCGTCAAAATTATCAACCATCTTTTTTACAAAGCTATATTATGGCGAGTATATTAAACGATATATTTGATTCACGAAAATCGTATCATGGCGATTATCGCGGATATACGGACAGACAAAATCATAAACCAGTTATTCCAGAAAGACCACCTACAAAAGAAGAGAAGAAAACACCACCGCCTATTACAAAACAAGGTAAAGGCTCTATTATTAAAAGAAGTGATAAAATTGACCCAAAAACATCTGTAGGTGATAAAGGAAGTATTACGGAAAAAGGAAGTAAAACCGTTCCACCATCGACAGAGAAAAAAGGGAAAATTACGAAGTCACCAGGTGGTTCTAGTGGATCTGATGTAAAACCGAAATCATCGATTAAAAGCCCGCCTAGGAATACATCACCCCCTAAAACAAGGGTTGGTGGTTCAGGAAAAATTACGAAGAGAAGATAGAGAAAAGCCCAAGGAGCAGAGTAGATGCTTCTTGGGCTTTTTTGTGAGCGATATGATATATAAGTAACAAATATAATTATTTATGCTTATTGAGGAATTCGATGGTTTTTCCGAGCGTTTTTTCAGCATGTGGTGAAGTGAAATCAAATTGATATTCATGACCTAATTCGGATTTTGTTCCATCAAATAAAACACTTTCAACTTCCACTCCATTCTTTTTGAGTGCAGCTATGAGATCAGCTGAATGAGGTGCAAGAGGATCGGCATCTCCAACTGTCAAAAAGACGGGCGGATAATTAGGTGTTACCTGTTTAACTGTAGACAATTCAGAAAGTCTAGGGAAAGATGCTAGATTTTTTTCTCCAGTATATGACCAAAACATTGTATGAACCATCCACTTTCCGATTGCTGATGATTCAGGATTATTTAACCTATCCATGCTATAAGGCCCGCAAAACAAAAGAAGACCTTTTATCTGTTTATTATCAATAGAAGGATGAATATCCATAGTTTTTGCTAGTTTTTCATTGGACATAAGTGCAGCGATTTGACTAGCGATTTGAGCACCCGCGGAATCGCCTCCTATGAATAATCTATTCATATCGCCACCGTATTCTGCAATATTGTTCTGAAGATATTTCAGTGCCTGATTTGCTTGAAGAACTGGTCCTGGATATTTTTGCCGCGGTGCAATTGCATAGTTTATATTTGCAACTACATAACCTTCATTAGCTAATGCCATTCCATATTCTTGTGTCTGTTCTTTACTACCAGATAAAAAGCCGCCGCCATGTATCCACATAATAACAGGGAGCTTCTCATTCAAATTTTTTGGAGAGTAAATATCTAAAATGCTATTATCAAGTCCATCTTTGTCATAAACAATATCTTTTTTTACAACAACTTGTTGTTTTATCGTTTCCATGTTTTTAGGTGATGCGAAAGGCTTTGCCTCGAAAAGTTTCTTCATTACTGCTGCTCTAATTGCAGGTGTAAACTGATTCATTATAGATATAGCTAATGTAGGAATGCCAATGACCGAAATAGGAATTATCCATCGCTTTTTTTTATAGAATTTTTTCTTTGGTATCATTTGAATCAGCCTTTCTTAAGATTTATTGCAGTTCTGTATATCTGCATTTTACCATTTGTTGATGTTTCGTTGTTATTATGTATCCTGCTATTTATGATTCATACTCCTACTTTACAATTCAGTGAAAGCAAAGAAGTTAGATGGGGAATCAAGGAACCCCACTGATTAAAGTTTCACTTTATACCATTATACCTTCATTTCTTGTATATTCCCTTTCAATTTCAAGATCTAGTAACCAGGCTTTATAAGTATGTGGAATGGATTAAGCATGGTGGAAAGTGGGGAAGAGTATAAGAGATTATGTAGTAATAAAGTCCCTATCTTAAAAGAATAAAGTGAACCCCATTAATGGGACATGAAAAAAACACCTCCTTAATTCGCATACTAAATGCGAATTAAATGGAGG
>NZ_JAGDQK010000041.1:0-61943 GCF_017498755.1 Bacillus sp. XF8
TCCCGACCTATCCATTACCATATGATTTCTCACTTAGGTTTTGTTCAGCCGACTTCACCTAGCTTCATACAATTTGTAACTACTATCACGCCTTGCATGTAGGAGTATCAGATAAGTAGTTTCAGCTCAACCTGACGGCTTTCATTCCTACTTTCAGTCAAACAGTTGTTGTTATCAAATTGATAACCCTCCTATTTCGTGTTTGCACACTTATGAGGAAACGTGTCGCACAAATAACGCTTTTGTTTAATCGTTAATATCTTTATAAATTAATTGTTTACCTCTTGTCCCACTTTATCTATGTGCTACTCATTCTATTTCTTGTATACTAAAAGGTAACTAAGCAAGAAGGGACTGAATTATGCGCAGATATCAATATTTTTAATCTACCCATCACAACGACATAATGGAGGTAAAGGTATTGATTACAGAACTACACACACAAAGATTGCATTTAAGACAAATAAAAGAATCTGATTCATTAAGCTTGTTTAAAATATGGTCTGATCCTGATGTTACTAAATTCATGAATATAAGTAATTTCACTGATGAAAATCAAGCAAAAGATATGATTCATTTTCTCAATGAACTCGCTCAAAGTAATAAAGCTCTACGTTTTACTATTATTGAAAAAGAATCTAATCAAATTATCGGCTCATGCGGTTATAATTCCTTAGATTTCGAGAACTCAAAGACCGAGATTGGCTATGATATTTCGAAAGCATTTTGGGGCAAAGGATATGCCCCTGAAGCGATTTCCGCTTTATTAAATTATGCTTTTACACATCTGAAACTATGTCGTGTCGAAGCAAAAGTTGAACCTGAAAATGTGAACTCCATAAAAGTGTTACAAAAATTACAATTCGCTTTTGAAGGGACTCTAAGAAAAAGTGAAAAATCAAATGGGAAATTTATCGATTTAAATATCTATTCAAAATTAATAACTGATTGATTTTAGTCTCTCTGCCTATACTCTATTGAAGTATAGGCTCCTTTTATTTCTTAATAAAACTCAAATTTGGACATATTTCACTCCAGTTGATCCAAACCCACCTCTTCCTCTTTCACTCTCCGATAACTCGTCCCCCTCTTCAAAATGAGCTGCTATAACGCCTTGCGCAATACGGTCCCCTTTTAGAATTTCATATTTTGTACTTTCATATGGTTCTGGATCATACTCTGAAAACCTAAAATTAAAAGATGAATATGATCCAATTTTCAAGAGCTTAGTAGGTGAATATGATACAGTCTATGAGGAATTTACAGTAGCTCAAAAATATTTAACAAAAGAAGAATTTAAGCTGTTTGTACAGTTGAAACAAGAGGAACTTTCTATGGCGAAAAAAGCAGTGATTCAAGAAGGAGATAAAAAACGTTACGATTACTACAACCTTTGGAGTACGGAGGATAAGAAAAGAGTAGATGAGCTTGTTAATGAAACAAATTCTCTTTATAAGAAAATTTATAAACATTTTACATTTACCATAGAAGAAGTGCAAAAATTAGTTGATTTTCCGATAAAAAAAACCAAATTATATTCCAGAATATACCATCCAATGAAAGAACAGGTTGACTCAAACATTACAATAGGAAAACCAAAACCTGTAGTTAGAACTGAATATGAAGATGGGGCCGCTGGTCAAATCGTCATCGAACAATCAGAAGTCCTAGGAACGAAAGCAGATCCTTAGAATAGAAAAGGTTTCCATATGTTTGAAGAGTATGAACTAGAGTTTGTAAAAGGTATGGAGAGGCTGTGGGGGAACCAAGTGATCTTTGGTAAGTCCAGTGATAGTAATGTAAAAGGAATGAAGATGATTGTTTCGATAAAAGATGGGAAAAGCGCGTATCAAATTGTAATCTTCAGCAGTATTTTAAACAAAACTGAATTAGAAAAAATTATGCTCTCCATGCTGAATTAAAAAACAGAGTTCTTAAGATGCTTATCTTAAGAACTCTCTGTTTTTTTTGAGAAGGGCTTCTATCTTGAACTGAAGAAACTTAGGGTTTCTAAAATAACTAAGATCTAATTAACCATAGAGATATAAAATTTTCACTTTGGGGGTATTTGCTTTTCTTAGCTTGATGGTGATGTAGTGCTACCCCATGCCCATCAACCTAAGATTTTGAATTATCCCCAAAACGAAAATTTCATCCTTTCATAGTTGTCCATAGAAGTTCAGTTCATTTTTTTCGTTTTGGGGAAGAATGTATTTCTTAACTTGATAGCGCTGTGGCGATACCCCTAAGAGACCTAAAAAACCCTCTGTAAAGAAGGTTTTCCCAAAGATTAAGCATAGCGCTACTCTTTTTGGAAAACCCTAATCGATAAATTCGTGTTATTATTCTTGATATTGCTGTTGAACCGCCTCCGGTAGTTCCTCAAAGATTAGTCTTTTAAAAATGTTAATAATGCTTCATTAAATTCTTTTGCATGAGTTGCGTTTAATCCATGAGGACCACCCTGTATTAGAGCGAGTTTACTACCAGGAATGGAATCATATGTGCGTTTTCCACTTAACTCAAAAGGTACAGTTGCATCCGAGTCACCGTGAATAATAAGAGTAGGTATATTGAACTTTTCCAAGTCATTTCTAAAATCTGTCTTACTAAAGGCAGTAATACAATCGAGCGTTCCTTTAGGTGATGCACTAGCTGCAATATCCCGATTATATAAACGAAATGGCTCACTAACTAAATCTGTTCGATTACCAGCCGCGAAAAATCCCTTAGTAAATTCATCAAGAAATGCAAGGCGGTCATTTATCACGCCACTTTTGAATTCTTCAATTGCTGCATCATCTAATGCCCCTTCAGGATGATCCTCTGATTTGTATAAATAAGGAGGAACTGCTCCAGCAAAAACAGCCTTTTCAATACGATCTGTTCCATACGTACTAATATATCGAGCTACCTCACCTCCACCCATAGAAAAACCAACAAGTGTGACATTCTGAAGATCTAAATGTTCTAATAGTTGATGTAAATCAGAAGTAAAGGTATCATATTCATATCCTTCCCACGGCTGAGATGATTTTCCAAAGCCTCGACGATCATATGTTATGACTCTGTAACCTGCTTCAATAAGAGCTGGTACTTGATATTCCCAAGAGCGCCCACTTAAAGGCCAACCATGTATTAAGACAACGGGTTTCCCTGAACCGTGGTCCTCATAATAGAGTTCAACTGGATCTTGATTTTCATTACCTACAGTAACTTTTGCCATATAAATTTCCTCCCCATGAATTTTAATTATTAAACCTATATTCTTGCCTCTCTGATCAAAAAAACTCTTTACTCTAAAACATTTAAAATATTTTATTTTCACTCCTATTTTTATTTCTGGTTAGACATTTAACCTAAAAAAAGCATCGCCAAATTGTCGCTAATTGTATATACGACTTAAAGGGTGTTATTTCCTTTTTCTGAAGTTTATTATTTTCTATTAATATTGGAGCTCTAATTTTATTAAAAACATAATCATGAAAATTATTGACAATATCCATTATTAAGTTGGTTATTAGCCTTTCGAAAAACATTAAGATAATAAAGGGGGATCGCCCAGCATTTTAGATATCAAAATGAGTATTAATGGTATATGCTTTCCGATTGTTTATTTGAAATAGGTCAGAAGGAGAAAAAAGCTATAGTTGAGGCGGATTATTGTGCTTTTTACCAGGGAGCCATTTTGAATTAGGTATTGCTATTGGAAGTAGCAAAAAGAATCACCTTTATTCAATCAGAGAAGTAGATAAATTGGCAACAAAACTACTTTTTGCCAATTAACTGAAATTGAAAAATGCTTTTAAGTTTACAGGCGCTTTTACCATTAGTGCTAATATGTGATTACCTACTATGGTTTTTGAATTTTCCTAAGTAAACATAGAAGCTGTTTTTTTTCCTTGTAAGTCAAGTTGGAAAATTGTGATGCTTGAAATTGTTCTTGTTTCCAAATAACTTCATAAAAAAACTCTTTTCCTTCCTCAGTCAATGAAAGATATTTTGTTTTCCAGTCCTGTTCCCGATTTATCAATCCCAACTCTTCCATTTTACTTAACAGTTGAGTAATATTGCCTTTCGTAACAAAAAGCCTGTTTGCTAGTTCTTGTTGTGACAATCGTTCATGAGCACCCACTTGAACTAAAATATCGAATTGTGCTGCAGTTAGATTCCATTTTTTTAAATGTTGATTGGATTCTCGATTACCTTGGTTATATACTCGTGTTATTCCGAACCATAACAATAAGCTTAGTTGTTCCTCTTTTTTAGTTGAAGAGCGATCCGTTATGTTTTCCTTCATGATTATCACCTCATTCTTATTTTGTTACAATCAATTTATGGACAAACAGATTTAATGCCAAATGTAAAAGTTACCAATATATACATGTAAACCAGTATTATAGTTTGATGCTTTTATTTATGTAGTTGTTAATTTAGCATAGATGATAAAAAATAAGGTTAATTGTCCTATTATCACAATATTTGGTACTACTACAATCAAATTAAAAACAAAAAAGATTGCTAAAATCCCTAAAAACAAGCATAAATGATAAATTTTTAAACGGTGTTGTTCAAACCTGTATTGATGAAAAACAATTGTAGTTGATAGGAAATAGAGCAATGCAGAACCAAAAACAAAATATAAGATAAAAGAATAATAGACCTCATGTAAAAATAATAATCTGATGGATCCTGCAACCATACTCAAAGACATTAAAATAAACAGATGACCGTAAATAATAATTTGACCAGAAGTTTGTATAGACTTGTCAAGTTTCTTTTCCATGTTATCGAAATATTGCCACCACATCGAAATAATGAGTATAAATGAAATGATTGCAAAGCTTATTGAATCCCAATTTCCTTGTTTAGGTTGGATGACCACAAGAGTGCTTATAAGAGCTTCCCCAAAGAGAATAATAGAAAATAGACCAAATCTCTCTAACAAGTGGGCTGTATTTGTAGGAACCTTTTCTAAACACTTTCTTCCAAGCAGTGGAACAATAATATCGATAAGAATTCCCAAATACAACGCAGCATATCGAATCCAAGAATCAAAAAAGATGGATAATAATGAAATAACGATTCCAATCCAAAAATATCTTCCTAAAAAAAGTGCCACCTTTTTTCGAGCTCCCTCTTCTATACGCTGGACAACAAGATATTGGATTGCAGTCACGGCCCTTAAGCCAATATAGCCAATTAAAAATGAGAGATAATAAGGATCAAAATCAGCTGATAAGCTTGATGTCATTATTAGGACAAAAAACATTTGCAGGATCAAAAATATTCGTTGATGAAATAAATCTTTTCCAAACCGGTTAACAAATATGGTTTGCCCTACCCAAGCCCACCAGATCGGAATAAAAATTAAGACAAACTTTACTAAATACTCTGCATGGATTTGACCATCTTCAACATGAAGTAAAACATGAGTCGCAGCTGTCACCGCGGCCACAAATAACAAATCATAAAAGAGTTCTAACCACGTCACTTTCTTTTCTTCCATTTCTGCACTCCCTCCTTATAGTTAATAGTATGCTAAAAATATATAGTAATTGGAAGAGAAAATAATATAGACAAAGACCATTTGTCATAGCTTGTAACACTCGAGCCAATAATAAGAAAACTAATGAGAAATCCTTACATCCTAGGCCTTTTGTAGTAAATACTTCATTAAATTGAATAGTTTGAAAATTATACATAAAACTACTTCTACTAGTTTGGTATACCATGGTATAATTGGTTGATTTTATAAAAAAGGAGGAAATATATGACTAAGACCATAGGCCTTATTTGTGGTAGTTTACGAAAAAACTCTTATAATCGAATCATTGCTCAATCATTAACAGGGATGGATGATTCCCATCAATTTCATTGGATCGAGATAAATGATCTACCTTTGTTTAATGAAGACTTAGAAATAAGTGTTCCAGAAACAGTGACATCATTTAAATCTGCTATCCAGGACGTTGACGGTATCATTATTGTAAGTCCAGAGTACAATAATGGAATTCCAGGCGTATTAAAGAATGCATTGGACTGGGCATCAAGACCTCGGGAATCTGCTGTTCTTAGCAGAAAACCGGTTGGTTTAATTGGTGCAACTCCTGGGGGATTAGGTACTGCTTATGCTCAAATGCAAATTAGAGAAATACTAGAAGCCATGCAAGCCCATGTTCTTCCATTTCAAAAAGTTCTGATTTCCCAAGTACATGAAAAGATTGATTCCGATCAGAAAGTTCTTACTGACGAACAAACAAAACGTTATCTTCAGCGTTATTTACAACAATTTATAAATTGGATAGATAAAACTCCTATTTTAGATTAATAAAAGAAGATCAAGAATTTTTAAAAATGAGCCTTGCATCCTTTTTCTGATTTTTAAGAAAATTATTGACGTGTCATAAGTTTATAGATAAATTAATATTAACGATCAGTTTAGTCATAAATTGATTGTAACAAACGAAGAAATTTATGATAATATTCCACTGTTTAAACTTTCTTCGATTACTTAATTTTTAGGAGGAATACATAATGTCTGATCTCTATTCTCGTATTAACAAAGATGATGCTGTCGTTCTTTTAGTGGATCATCAAACTGGCCTTATGTCCGGACTAGTACGCGACTATGGTGTTGATGAATTCAAGAACAATGTTTTAGCTCTTGCTCACACTGCTAAGTTTTTTGATTTACCAGTTATTTTAACAACAAGCTTTGAACACGGACCTAACGGACCTTTAATGCAAGAATTGGTTGATCTCTTTCCTCACGCACCAAAAATAGCTCGACCTGGACAAATTAACGCATGGGATAATGATGATTTTGTAAAAGCAATCGAAGAAACTGGAAAAAAACAACTTATCATCGCAGGCGTAGTTACGGATGTTTGCGTTGCTTTCCCAGCACTTTCCGCTATAAAAGCTGGGTATGAAGTATTTGCTGTTACTGATGCTTCAGGAACTTTCAGTAAACAAGTTGCAGATGCTGCCAATACGCGTATGGCACATAGTGGCGTGCAACTTATGAACTGGTTTAGCGTAGCGTGCGAATTACAACGCGATTGGCGCAACGATGTCGAAGGTTTTGGCAATTTACTTGCTAGTAATCTTCCAGGTTATCAAAATATTATTGGAAGCTATATGGGAGCTCAGCGAGATCTTAGTAAACAAAATGCATAAATTTATTCCTAAGAAATAGCTATAAATCACTTTTTTAAAAAGTGGATAGTATAAATTTAGCGCTGATTAAATCAGCGCTCCCTTTTAAATTAAGAAGTATAGCAAAGCTTTTATTTTTACGATTACAGCTTAAATTAACAGAAAATATATTTTTTTCAAAAAAATATATTTGAAACAATTTAAAAAAAGGAGTGTTTTATTATGAGTAATTTAGAATTGTTAACCCCGGAGAACAGTGCATTAATTTTGATCGATTTTCAGCCTCAAATGACTTTTGGGGTTGCAAGCATTGACAGACAAACATTGATTAATAACGTTATGCTGCTTGCTAAATCAGCAAAAGCTTTTAACGTACCTACTATTCTTACTACAGTTGAAACACGCAGCTTTTCTGGTTATTTTTGGCCACAAATTCTTGACATATTCCCAAACCATGAAATTATAGAACGTAGTTCAATGAACTCTTGGGAAGATTCAAAATTTGTTGAGGCAGTTAAAGCAACAGGTAGAAAGAAATTGATATTTGCAGCACTTTGGACTGAAGTTTGCCTTGCATTCCCTGTGCTTGAAGCAATTAAAGCTGGCTATGAAGTTTATGCAGTTGATGATGCTTCAGGTGGTACTAGTTTGACAGCACATAACGCTGCTATGCGTCGTGTAGAACAAGCTGGAGCAATTCCAGTGACAGCAATTCAAGTTTTACTTGAATACCAACGTGACTGGGCACGCAAAGACACTTATGATGCTGTAATGGAAATTGTAAAAGAACATACTGGCGCTTATGGTCAAGGCGTAGAATACGCATATACTATGGTACATGGCGCGCTTCCAAGCAGGAAAATATGAAACAAGAAAGAGTAGCTGTCGGAGAAACTCATACAGGGAACACGATTGATGCTGGCGGTCCAGTAACAACGATTGTTACATGGGATATTCAAGAAGGTAGAGAAAAACAGTTTGAAACATGGAGACATGAAATCGAAGCTGCCGCTACTAAATTCCCAGGGCATTTAGGCGTAAATCTAATAGTCCCCAATAACGGATCCAGAGAGTATACTGTTATTTTTCGCTTTGATACGTATGAGCATCTACGTGCTTGGCAAGAATCAGATGTTCGTCGAGATTTGTTAAAAAAGGCAGAACAATTTCAAGCTACTAATCCAACTTACAAAACTGAAAGCAGTTTGGCTTATTGGTTTGTTACTCCGAAAACGCCAGTTCCACCGCCAAAATGGAAAATGTCTATTGTTACCGTTCTTGGTGTATGGCCTCTTAGCATGTTGGTTCCTAAAGTGATAGGACCTATTATAAAAAATATGAATCCTATTATGTCAGCTTTTTTTGTTTCTGTATGTATAGTGTCCTTGCTATCATGGGTAGTCATGCCGATTTTCGGTAAAATATTTCATCCATGGTTACAAAATAATAGGAAGTAGACGAGGTGTGAACATGAATTTACCGGATATGATCTTATATAACGGAAAAATTACTACCCTTGACCCATCTCAACCTGAGGTATCTGCTATCGCCATAACTGATGGTTTAGTCACTGCAGTAGGTGGAGATGAGCTTCTTGATAGTGCCACAGAAAAAACAAAAAAAATAGACCTTAAAAGAAAGAGAGCTATTCCAGGCCTGAATGACTCTCATATACACGTTATTCGTGGAGGTCTTCATTATAATATGGAATTACGCTGGGAAGGTGTGCCATCACTTGCTATTGCTTTGGAAATGCTTAAAGAGCAGGCAAGGCGTACACCTGCTCCTCAGTGGGTAAGAGTAGTTGGAGGTTGGTCTGAATTTCAATTTAAAGAGAGACGGATGCCAACTTTGGAAGAGATTAATGCCGTTTCTGAAGACACGCCTGTCTTTGTGCTACATCTTTACGATAGAGCACTTGTAAATCGTGCAGGGCTGCGTGCACTGGGATACACAAAAGATACCCCAGACCCTCCAGGCTGTTTAATTGAGCGGGATAAACGAGGTAATCCAACGGGTCTTTTAATTGCTAATCCTAACGCTTCTATTCTTTATTCAAGTTTGGGGAGAGCTCCAGTACTTAATTTTGACGACCAGATTAACTCAACTCGCCATTTTATGCGCGAATTAAATAGATTAGGTATCACAAGTGCCATTGATGCAGGTGGTGGATTCCAAAATTATCCTGATGATTACAAAGTTGTTGAACATTTAGCCGAGAAGGATCAATTAACTTTGCGTATTGCGTATAATCTATTTACGCAAAATCCAAATCATGAATATGAAGACTTTGCTTCATGGGCAAAAATTGTTTCTCCGGGTCAAGGAAATGATAAGTATAAAATGAATGGTGCCGGAGAAATGTTAGTATTCTCGGCAGCCGATTTTGAAAAATTTCAAATACCGCGGCCCGAACTAGCTACGGTGATGGAAGCTGACTTAAAGAAAGTAATTTCTCTATTGGTGGAAAACCGTTGGCCATTCCGTTTACATGCAACTTATGACGAGTCAATAACACGTTTCTTAAATGTTTTTGAGGAAGTCAACAGAGAAATTCCTTTTAATGGTCTACGCTGGTGGTTTGATCATGCAGAAACAATCTCAGATCGTAGTATGGAACGTGTTAAGGCTTTAAATGGCGGTATTGCCATCCAAGACCGCATGGCTTTCCAAGGTGAATACTTTGTTGATTTATACGGAAAGGAAGCTGCAAAGCGTACTCCTCCGATTTATCGTATGCTAGACCTGGGTATACCTGTTGGCGCCGGTAGTGATGCAACCAGGGTTTCCAGCTATAACCCTTGGGTTGCTCTTTACTGGATGGTTGCCGGAAAAACCATTGGTGGTCTTTCGATATACGATGAAAAGAATAAACTTGACAGAAAAGTAGCTCTGGAACTATATTCCAAAGGAAGTGCGTGGTTCTCTGGTGATGAAGGTAAAAAGGGAACCCTTGCAGTAGGTCAGTTTGCTGATATTGCTGTATTGTCTTCTGACTACTTTACTGTGCCAGAAGAAGAAATCAAAGACCTTGAATCATTACTCACCATTATGGGTGGGCAGGTTGTTTATGGAAATGATGAATTTAAAAATTTATCACCTGAATTGCCGCCAGCATCACCTGATTGGGCACCGACGGGAGTTTATGGTTATGGTGGCGCTAACCTAGCCCACAATATACTTTCTCACGATGCCCATGATCACAAGTTACATAGTTGCAGTAACCCTCTCCATCAACACACTCATACCGTAATAGGAAAAGATGGAACTAAATGGGGTATTGGTTGTACTTGCTTTGCTTTCTAAGTCAGAACCACCGGTCTAATGCCGGTGGTTTTCTTTCTACAATAAGGGTTTGGGACCGAGGACGGACCCAAATAGTAATGGTATTAAGATCATAATGGTAATATGGGTTCTGGTGCAAATAATATGTAGATTCGAAATATCAGTGTATTCCTAACGGAATCTATTACTATGCGGTAAGACCGAAAAGTTGATTGATTAACTTGATTTGTTTTTTGACAGACTTCTCTCCTTGCAAAGTCTGTCAAAAAACAAATCAAACTTTCCATCAAATGAAAGAATACGCTATTCTTTTTGTAGAATCATAGGAAAGGATGGTGTTTTTGATATGAACTTATCAATTTTTGATGAACTAGAATTGTTTTCTAAAGAGTTGCAACGATATATGTCACCTGATGCTTTAGAGCAATTAGCTAGAAATGTAGGATTTGTTAAACGAAAAATACACGTATATATCAGAAGAATAAAGAACCTGAATACTTTCAAAATGGAACAATAAAAAAGCATTCTGAGTACATCCAATTAGATATGGCGCAATTTATTGACCAATTACAGTCAGGTGAAACATATGAAATTCCTGAGATTTATATCATAAAAGATTATTTCCTACTTATTTATCAATCTTTACAAAAAGAAACCCAAGAATTAACAAAGATATTGTTTCGTCTATTCAATCTCTTACAAAAAAACGGACGAAAATCCCATAGGTATGAGAAAAAAACAGTCTTTGATATCTTAGGCGTCGTATATAACTTTTCTATGTCTTACAATCATGTAGCGTAATCCAAAAAATTGAAACCCGATAGGGTTTATTTGGTATGCAAATCTTTAAAAAACTTATACTAGATCTTTAGAAAAAAGAAGAAATCTCACGTGAAATTAAACTTATATAATCTTAGGTTGATGGGCATGGGGTAGCACCAACATTTCGGGAATTTTGTACACTAAGCATATTTTTACCATAAAAAAGTCGGATTCTTGTACGCTAAGGAACCGACTTTCTTATATTGTTTTATTGAACTAAAATTTCAAATTTTACTCTTTTTACTTCGCTCGTTAATGCCTATAACTGACAATAGTAACGTAATCTTTTCCCCAAAACTATTTCCGTTATCTTATTTTCTAAATACAAGTTGAATGACATGTGCTAAACCAGTGTGCGCATTCCCTTCTACTCGCTCTTGTTCTCCATAGAAGAAGTGAATGACCTCATGCCCTTCACACCAAGTAAGGATATCAATTGGTTCATAAAGCATATCAATCTCTTTTGGCCCGCCCGTACCGTAATTCAGTTGATTTTTAGAGTAGACTTCAATCACAATAATCCCGCCAGGCTTTATTGTATTTTTTATTTTATCAAATACCATTTTTTGATGATCGGTATGAAAATGTCCAAATATCATTATTGCAGCATCATATTTTTCGGCTGGTACACTATCTACCAGTAAATCTACCTTTTTTGTATGCACGTCAACGTTATACTTTTGAGCTAACCTTTTTGTTTTTTGTAAACCACTCTCCGCATAGTCAATTGCCATAACTTCATGTCCTCTCTTTGCTAAAAAAACGGCATTTCTACCTTCTCCTTCTGCAAATGCTATCACTTTTTGAGATTTCTCTAAGCGGAATGCTTGTTGTTGAATAAACATATTAGGTTCTTCTCCATACCAATATCCCTCCGAATTAAATCGCTCATTCCATATATTTTGCATGTTATTAGCCTCCCATTATTAAGTTATCATTATACCGATTTATAGTGTTAAGCATATTACAACAAAATAGGTATCTCTCCCTTCCATCAGAGATATTAAAGAGTTTCATTATCTTTAATTATCTTAAAAAATAACAGCGGATCAAAAATCCGCAGTTATTCTCTTAGCAAGATCTGATATTTTTTGATTTCTTAGCTCTTCTTCCATTTTTTTCTCTGCTAAAAGCATTACTTCATTTATCAAACATCCCGGTTCATGGTGTAAACAGCATTCAAACAGTGATGTTTTACCTTCAATTGCATGTATAATATCTAAAAATGAGATATCTTCCCATTTATTACTCAGTGAATATCCTCCATTTGGGCCTGAAGATGAATGAATCATTCCTTCCTTCGTCAACTTAGTTAATATTTTGGATAAATACGTAGGTGAAACTTTTTGCATCTCTGCTAATTGGTGAACGCTAACAAGTTTATTTGGTGTAGCTTTTGCAAGAAAAAGCATTGTGTGAAGGGCATAATTTGTAGCTTTAGAATACTTCATAATGTGTGACCCCCCTATTAAAGACTTTATATATCTACAATAACTGTATTTTTTTGCTATGTCAAACATTTGTTTTTCAACAACTCTCCACAAACCCTTTAAAAGAAGTTTCTAGTTCAACTTAAGCAACAATTAATTCTAAGGAATTGTACAAAAATTTTTTTGAATGTGAAATCCAACTAACTCCCTAATATCAAAAAGTCTGAAGAGATTTTTCCATTTACATCATTCTTATTATAGTCCATAGTAAGTCTCAAAGCTGCTTTAAAAATTTATATTTACGAGCTTGAAAGCTAAGTGGCGGTACACCAATTATAGATAAATAGTTTTCAGATTCATGCATTTAAGTCTGTTATAGCAGGAATATTAATTTCCTTTACACATGAAACAGGCGATAAATTCATAACGCATTGGACAATGGCTACAATGTCTTGTACAGGGATACGTGTCCCTCCATACAACATAATTGCCTTTTCTGCACCTTCTTCATAAGGTACTTCAGCAGCAAGCTCTCCTGGATTAATACACGTTACAGAGATTTTATCTTTTCTTACATGCTCACGCAAAGCATTTGTAATACCACGTAAGCCAAATTTAGATGTGACAAACGAAACTTGTGCATTATTCGTATGATCTAAACCTGCTGTTGAACCAATTAAAATAATCTTTCCGTTTTTCGCCTGTCTTAAATTAGGTAAAAGCGCCTGTATATAAGTAATTGTGGACGTTAAATTAATATTGATTAAGTTCGAAATATCTTCAACTTCATCCTTATCAAACGTATAGTCATCTTCGAAGCCACGCTTTTCCCACACTCCGACATTGTAAATTAATACATCAATAGCAATATCTTTTAACGTTTCTTTTAAAGAAGGAATTTGTTGTTGACTAGATAAATCAATAGTGAGCCATTTACGATTTACACCATCATTTATATCTAAACTACTCGGTCGTGTGCGTGACACCACCCATACTGTATCTCCCTTGGCGGGCAAGCCTTTTACAAATGCATCGCCTAACCCTTGGCTTGCTCCAAATATAATAAAATTCTTACTCATCCAATCACCCCTTCTCAACAACTAAAGTAATTTACCTCGCTATTTATGGGCAGTAAGATTCCCACCTCAAAATTCAGTGAAAGCACAGAAGTTAAGTGGGGGATGCCCCCACTGATTAAAGTTTCACTTTATTGAAATGTTAGTTTAAAACAAAGTTTGATTATTATAGATTACGAATAATGAAAAATAGCAAACAGAGCGTACCATCAAATTTGAAAAATAATAATTAATCATCTGGATTAAAGCGGTTTATTAGATAAGAAATCCCGATTCATCTCTTTTTAACCGACATTTCCCTCCTTATGCAGGGGAATGTAACTACTTGTATCTCATTTCAAAAGTCTCTTTCTTTCCATCCCATTCAATTGTAATCAAAAACACTTCTTCCTTATCCTGTACTGCACAACCTGAACATGATGATTTCAATAGAATTATGCCTCTATCAATAAATCCTGTTCCTTCTTGTTTGCCACTACTATTCTCAACTTTCCATTTTGCTTCATTGATGTTTTCCCTTTCTTTTCCTTTATAAGTAATTGAACCTTCTCCAAATTCGCTATCATCTGTTTGTGAGATAACATATTTTCCTTTCCAATGCTTACTTTCTCCAGCATATGAATATGTGCGATCACACCCACTTAACGCCAAAAAACATATCATTATACTAAACAGCATTATGATTTTCTTCATACCTTCCACCTTTTTTAGATTTTATTAGGATATTATATCTCCATAAATCAATATGAAAAAAGGTGTAATTATATTATTTTTATTTCTACAAAATGAGTACATTATAAAAATTCAGGGAATGTTTTACAACTTTTCTCTTGTTCCATATCATGCCCAAAGAAAACGATTGGTTTTTCATCCAAAACAATTTCTTTTAATCGTTTGATAGACCTTGTGGCCATTTCTGAATCAAATCCTGCAAATGGAACACCCTGCTCAAAGTTTTCCTGTGTGTAAGATGCATCAATTGTTAGCAAAATCGAACCTGACTTTTCCGTTTTAACGAATACTGATTGATGCCCTGGGGAATGTCCCGGCGTATAGAGCAACTGAACACCTGGCATTACTTCATAATCTCCCTCAATTATTTGATAGTTCAACCCTGGTAATATGCATTCCGTTAAATACTCTTCTCTATGTAAAGCAGCATCATGTTCAGTTCGTTGCACAATAATAGGTGTATGGGCAAAGCTTCCATTCCCTCCAGCATGGTCAAAATGCAAATGAGAGCTAATAACACAAAGAAGATTTTCTGGCGCATAACCTATTCGTTTTAAAATATTTACAATTCTATCATCCGGCTTCATTTTAGGAAGAATTTGCCCTTCAACAAACGTTCCCTTAAAAAGATCTTCATTATCTACTGCGCTTTCTGGCATCCCTGTATCTATTAAAATTGGACCTTCTGTCGTTTCCAGCAGATAGCACCATACCGGTAAATTCAAAAGTTTACCAGGAGTAAGCGTACTATTAACAGAAGAATGGTCCAACATACAGCGGCCAGCTGGTAAAAAGTAAAGTTTTTTAACGGTCATTCTATATCCACCTTCTCATATCAGTTTGGATGAAACAATACAGTAATACTTCCGCTAATAACAAACTTTCTCCTTCTATCTCTTTTTTCACTATAAACTTTTCTTTACATGTTCACTTATCCATCTCCGCATCATCTGTAATTCCTCATTTGAAGCAGTTCCTTCCCCATATCTCACTTTCTCATAAATTGGAATAATATTATCGTTTTTACGAATACGAGAAAACCATTGTTGAACCGTCTCTTGTAATCTTCTCTTTTCAAACTTCGGTAATGTCATTTCCCATTTGATTAGCATTGCTCTTACCTCTTCTGCTGGAAGTATGAAACTGTCTTGCTCTTCTTGTTCTGCATTCCCCTCAACTTTTCGTATTTTTTTTTGTTTCAAATCGATATTATGAACCATCTGCTTCTTATTCCGCATACGGTGAAAGATGAAAAACACGAATAAAATTACTAAAACAAAAATGCCAATTTGTATAAATATATTTCCATTGTTAACTCCTAAAAACTCTTCGCCACCATTTGGCACCTTTCTATCTCGAGGGGTTCTTTTGAAATCCCCTTTCTGATAATATCCATCTTTCTTAAAATCTAGCGAATCTTCAATTTCATATAATACTTCTGAATCCCTCTCTGGTGGAATTACCTTTTCTCCTCCTATAAATTTTCCTTTTTTCGGTGTTTGTGGTCCATCCTCTCCTACCTTTGATTGAGAAGAATCTATTACCTTTTCCTTTACGAAAAAAGCGCCCTTCATTATTCCAATTGCTAATATAAAGCAAAGACCAATAGCCAAGAAACAAAATATAACACGCGATCCCCATTTCAATTTTTCCATAGTCCCCTTCCTTTACTTCACAATTTGCACCCAGCCTTTTTGTTTTTCAGGTGGGTATCCAATAATTAATGGAATACATCCTGCTTCTTGTCTTCGGAATCCTGTTTGATAGAAGAAATGAGTATTAAGCGGTGTATCCTTTTCGGTTAACGAGGACAAAAGATCCATTGCTTTATAAAGTTGTTTTCGGTGCTTTCCGCCATTTAAGTGAATAACGCCTTGTTCCCGTACTCCATTTATCCATAATTCGAACGAGCAATCTTGTGAAATTAATTCCCGACATACACCAGCAGCAACTTGAATTAAATATTCCATATCCGTACGAAGCGTATATCCTGTTTTACCTAATAAATTTACATACAACGCATACCGATCGCCTTGTGTATATTCATACTTTTTCGCACTTATTACCCCAGTTTTCGCAGTAGCTCCCCAATGAATAGAACGAAAAGATTCCCCTTCATACTCTTTCACACCTACTATTTTCGTTTCATCATATAACGGAGAAACAGCCGCCCTTCGAAACCCATGTTTCCATGTTGTCATTTCCGGTAGCGTTACTTTAGACATTTGCGGAAGAATATGAAATTCAGGGAGTTTCTTTTGTTCAATAGGCAAGTAATAAGTTAAAAGGCCGAATGGATCTGATATCATCAGATCCGCCGCTTGCCACCCTTGCCTTCCTCTTTCATGTGCATTCCCTTCTAACGTAATTGTTATCATATCTCTTCCTTCTAATTGGAGAGGGATTTGATAAGAGTGATGCGAACGCTGCATCTTCTGATTCGTTTCCCACTCTATTTGTTCATCAGAACGAAACTGAAGAGCTGCTTTAAAAATTGGAAAACGTGCTTCATTTATAATTTGCACCACACACTCTCCTCTTTCGTTCATAAATAGTCTCTTTTGATTTTGATAAATCTCCCATCTCACTTTTATGATTGCTTTCATATACGTGTATATAAATCCAACTAGCAACAAATAAAACAAAAAAATCGCCGCAATGAAAAATTGATTTGTAAATACGACAAGTATAAGACAAATAACGCCAATTCCGCCTATAAAGAGAGGCTCCAACAACGGATGTTTCCTTTTTATGATTTCGTTCATACACTTTCCACTGGAACTGCAATTTTTTCTAAAATCCCTTGCAGTACATCTACTTTTGTTGTTTTCATATCCCCTTCAATTGTTAATGTTAATCTGTGTGCACAAACCGGAGATGCCAAAGCTTTCAAATCATCAGGAGTTACATATTCCCGCCCCTTTAATAAAGCCCTTGCTTGAACTACCCTCATAAAAGCTAAAGACCCCCGTGGACTCACCCCTATTTCTACTAGATCATGCTTTCGCGTCGCTTCTACAATATCAAGCAAATATTCTTCCACCTCATCATGTATATGAATCTTTTTCGATTGCTCTTGTAACTCCAATATGTCAGAGAGAGTTACGACACTTTGTAAATCGTTAAATGGATTGTTCTCTTTAAATCGTTTTAACATTTCTTTTTCATATGTACGATTTGGGTACCCTTGGCGAATCGTTAATAGAAAACGATCTAATTGCGCATCTGGAAGCGTAAATGTCCCTGCCGACTCTAACGGATTCTGCGTCGCCAATACAATAAATGGGCTTGGTAATACATGTGTTACCCCTGCAATTGTTACTGTCCGTTCCTCCATTACCTCCAACAACGCTGATTGCGTCCGTGGAACAGCCCTGTTAATTTCATCTACTAACACTAGATTTGCAAAAATAGGACCCTTTCTTGTTTTAAAATCACTTTCTTTCATATCAAAATATTCTAATCCTACTACATCACCAGGCAATGTATCAGAAGTAAACTGTATACGCTGAAAAGCTCCATCAATACTTTTCGCAAGTGTTTTTGCAAGCGTTGTTTTTCCTGTTCCTGGCACGTCTTCTAATAGGACATGTCCATTTGCAACTAGCGCAATCATCGCTAAATCAATTACCTCTTCCTTTCCTACAATGACTTTTGAAACATTTTCTTTAATTTTCTCTAATATAGACATACAGCGCATTCACCTTTCTTATTTTTAGATTTTTCTGACTTTTTTATAACATTTTAGCACACCAGTTATTTTCTATAAACTGGAAAATAAAAGATTTAAACCTTTCAATTCTAATTATCCTCTTTTTTACAAATAATCAATAAAGTGTAATTATCAACTTGTACGGTCAAACATCCAGAAACAAGAACGGTATAAACCTTCGCAAAATAGAAATACTACCAGTATGTAGTAACTATTAATTTAATGAGGAGAGATACATATGTCTACTAATAAGCCAAATAGTTCAAAAAAAGAATTAGCACCAAAAAAAATTCAACACACGAATGAGCTGAACGCCACGGAAGATGTAAACATGCAGGATGGCGATGGTATTTCAATTTACTGGGGCGATGAATGGAATATAGAAGAAGGCGAAAAGAAACAAAAAAAATAAGAATAAACCTTAGGGGTATTATATAAAACAAGCCTTGTTTATTTAAAGGTAATTATAAACGTATTGACCTCAGTATTGTACTTCATCCCGGGATGAGCGGTAAAAACAACGGCTAGGACAGAGAACACTTATCTGTAATTTAGCAAAACAAAAAAGGGCTGCAATACCAGCGTTCATAACACTGATATGCATCCCCTAGCAGCATAATACTTACTTCTTTTTGCACTTAAGCCTGATAACTTTAAATTTACGTATGATGGTAAACATATTTTACTTTATAACATTTCGATTCACCTTAAATCCCCAATTTAATACAGCAATATAAAAATAGGTACTAATCTATAGTTCCCCTCTTGAAACATTATTAACTTTGTTATTCCGAAAATCCATTAACAAAAAAAGTGATGGTCTCAATTTCATCTTCAGTTAAACTTCTCTGTAAAGACTTAGACATTTCTTTAACTATTGCCTCTGAGCTTCCTTCATACTTTTTTGTAAGCAATGCTGTAGTTTTTAAGAATTTAAGTTCTAATTGAAACTCTTCTTTAGTTAATGGAGCTTCATGATGGGATAAAACAAAAATTTCTGCATCGTATTTCTCAATTTGTTCAATTAACTGGAGTGTATTCTTTATCGTATAACTCCACTTCTTTGAGTAGAGATTTGCATACATACAATCTCCTAGAAAAAGAACTTTTTCTTCCTGAATATAAATGACAGTAGAATCATCAGCGTGATCTCCACCTACATGTTCAATTACACACGTGACCCCTCCTAGATTCAAAGTCATTTTCTTATCGAATGTAATATCAGGTAATGGGAGGATAATCTCCCTCTGATTTCCTAGCTCTTTCTTTATTGCATCCGCACAAAATGGAATTTCTAGACCCTCTTGAACACGTTGGTCTAAATATTTATCTTCCCACGATAAATTCTGTAACTGTTTAATTTTGTTATAAGTTTTATAATGAGAAATAATTGGCATTTGCATCTCATGCATTCCAAATATATGATCCCAGTCGGAATGTGTAAGTATAAGCCATTCTCCTTTAACATCATATGTATCTAATTGTTCCAAAAATAATCTAGCATGTTTCGAAGAATTTCCAGCATCAATTAATAGTGTCTTTTCTTCCCCTTTAACAGCAGCTAGAATAGGACGATCTGTTTCTTGATACGGTGGTAAGTATAAAACTCGATTAGATATTCTCTTTAGTTTCTGCAATTTTTTGTTCCCCTTACTGATTTTTTATTATGCCTTATTATAGATAAAATAGTTGCATTCTCTATAATGTCTTAATTACGAACAAGCTCTTTACTTAAAGAACAACTATAATTTTACATAAAGAGGTAGATAGAAAGAAAGACTTTTTTGAGAATTTGTTTTATTCCTAGAACGCTGATTATGTGAATGGAAAGCTCCTTCTGTACTTCTGAAGGAACTTTGAAAGGTTTTGTGGTACTTTGATTTTATGTTAGCAAAATATAGTCTTTATTTTGCATATCCTTTATACGTTTTTTAACAACATATCATCTCCTTCCTCCATTTTTATTCTGCATCTATATCTGCTGAAAAAATTCCCCTCACTAGAAATTCAAAAAGATATTAAAATTTCTTGTTTTACTATAAAAAAACGCATACATCGAGGGATTTTATAACCGCAAGCGAATTCATAGTAGCATTGGTTATAAAACTCCTCAAGCAATAGAAAACCTAGCTAAAGAAGTCGCTTAGATCTAATTTTTTTGTGTCCAAAATATTGACTCAAATCCAGAATAAACCTCAATATTCCGTCAATAATATAGATACAATAATCTTTCTCCTCCCCCTTGGAGATGAGCAGTTAGCTATTGCTAGCTGCTCTTTTTAGTTCATGTAATTTCTTCTCAAGTTCCTCAATTCGTTCATCTCTAATTTGAACATCATCTCTTAAAAACTCATTTTCTTATTTTCAAGAAAATTCTTTCTAAATATTTAACAACACTACATCTAGAGGTATTTGTAAAACGGAAACGAATTCCTATATTTGCAAGATATAAAAATTTTAGGAGGATGTTAAAATGGAAAAAACAATGATGGTAGGAACAACAAACATGATGATGTCTATGGAAAAAATGATGTGTGAAATGAAATGTATGAAAATGATGATGAACAATATGATGCAAATGGATGTAGAAATGGATAAAGCTATGATGAATAAAATGCAAGAATGCGATGCAATGATGAATTCTACTATGTCTATGATGAAAGCAATGAAAGAGAAATGTTGTTAAAAAACAAAATTGTTTAAATACGTATATAAGAAAGGCTGGTCTTTTACCAGCCTTTCTTTAACTAACTTTAGCTAAGAAGTCTCCATCCTATTTTACATACAACCTAAATTTCGGAGATGTTTCTTACAAAATACATTCATGTACAGGAATTGCATTGAATCCTTTAGGCATATCAATTGTTTCGCTATATTTAGATGTTTTTCTGTTTCATCAGTTGAAGGAACTGTTCCATTTGTGTTTGCTAGCTTGATGGTGATGTGGAGCAATCCATTTAAGATTGAATAAAAAAAGAAGGAATTCCTGCCTTTCCTCTTGAAGAGAAAGATCGTCATGTGATTGCTTCTAAGAATCAGATGAATGTTTTTTGTAACATAACCCATTATGGAATTGTCCAATAAAGAGGATGTATAAGCCATTTCACTCACCAGTTATAATGAAAGGAGCAAACGAATGAAAAAAATTACTCTTGGTGATTTAAACTCACCGGAAACTATGCGTGATCCCATTATGTTCTATAAGCCTCTCTTCGAACAACAAGAGCCCCTCTTTCGTATTGATGACTTTTACGGTATGGGGGGAGCGTGGATCGCATTGCGCTATGACGATGTTGTTACCATATTGAAAGATCCTCGTTTTCTCAAAGATTTACGGAAATTCGAACCGCCCCAAGATAAACAGGAATTTATTGAGGAAAATACATCTGTGAGCAAGCTATTTGAATGGATGATGAATATGCCGAATATGCTTACGGTCGATCCACCTGATCATACCCGCTTACGCCGGTTGGTCTCTAAAGCCTTTACCCCGCGTATGATTGAGAACCTTCGTCCCCGTATTCAGCAAATTGCCGACGAATTGTTGGATGCTGTGAAGGAAAAAGGAAAGATGGATATTATTACGGATTTTGCCTATCCTCTGCCCATTATTGTTATTTCAGAGATGCTTGGGATTCCCACTGCTGATCGAAACCAATTTCGTGACTGGACACATACGCTCATGAACGCTGCTATGGATCCTCGTCAGGGGGCTGCAGTTACTGCAACACTCGAAAAGTTTATTCATTACATCGAAACATTACTAGCCGAAAAGCGCGTAAATCCTAGCGATGATCTGATGAGCGCTCTCGTCCAAGCACAAGAGAAAGAAGACAAGCTGAGTAAGAACGAGCTTCTTTCGACGATTTGGCTTCTCATTATCGCTGGACATGAAACAACAGTTAATCTCATTGGTAATGGCGTACTGGCGTTACTGCAACATCCCAAACAAATGGACCTGCTACGGGACAATCCTTCCATGCTTTCCTCTGCTGTCGACGAGCTGTTACGCTATGCTGGTCCAATCATGATTGGTAACCGTTTTGCGGGTGAAGATATCACAATGCATGGCAAAATGATCCACAAAGGCGAAATGATACTGTTCTCCCTGGCAGCTGCCAACATTGATCCGCAGAAATTTTCTAATCCCGAAGCATTAGATATTACACGCGAGGAAAATGATCATCTAGCTTTCGGCAATGGTATCCATCGCTGTTTGGGTGCTCCATTGGCACGCCTGGAAGGTCAAATTGCATTTGGCACATTGCTGCAACGTCTACCTAATCTGCGCCTAGCAACTAAACCCGAGCAACTGGTTTATAATTATAGCAAATTCCGTTCTCTTGCAACTCTACCAGTAGTTTTCTAACCCTTGCTGCCCATGATGACCAAAATCACTTGAAAAATAGGCTTCGTCTAACAAAAATTCATCACCCACTTTCATTGATGCTATCGCACCTTCACGTTTAGAAGTGGGTGATGAATTTCGAGAAAAGGCTCTGACACACTCTCTTTGTTCACATAAATTTCAATTGTTTTATATAATCAAATATCCTATAATTATGATTGAGTTTTTAAATTTTTAATCTGTTATACCATGACTCCTAGAAAACTAGGAGTTTTTGTTATGTAACTACCATGATTTGAAAATACAATAAGAATTTACTAATCAAAAATCAACATTACAGATTCTGCTTCAGGAGGTATATTGATGAAAAAATTATATTATGCATCGTTCGTATATTTAGTTATCGGTTTATTCTCAGGTGTATTCGCTAGAGAATATGCAAAATCAAAGGGCATTCTAGGATCTACTCTGCTGAACCTTTTACATACACATACGCTAGTACTTGGATTTTTATTTTTTTTAATTGCCTTAGCATTAGCAAAATCATTTTCATTTCATAAAGTGAAGGGTTTTAATATGTGGTTCATCGTCCATAATATTGGATTAATTTTAACACTTTCTTCACTGGCAACTCGAGGACTTCTTCAACTAAATGGAGCTGATTTCAAGGGATTAACCTATATAATCGGACTCTCTCATTCTCTTATTGGTCTTACACTTGTTTGGTTTATGGTTCTATTAAAAAAATCATTCAAAATGTAGTGTGTAACAAAACATCAACAAAAGCAAAAAATAGGAAAAGGCTGCCCGAAAAGGTCTTTAAAAACAACCTTTTCGAGCAGCCTCTTTTTTATACTGATACGATATGGATTATTCCCCCGTTTCAGCAAACTTCTTAATTCGTTCACCAATCTCATCACGAACACGTTGGAATACTGACCATTCTTGCCCTGCTGGATCATCAAATCCCCAGTGAACACGTTTTACATGCGGAGGTGTCGATGGACATACATCATTTGCATGACCACAAAGTGTAACAACAAGGTCTGCACGATCTAAAATATCGCGATCAATCATATCAGATGTTTGATTGGTAATATCGATGTCTACTTCTTTCATCGCTTGAATCGCATTTGGATTCACACCATGAGCTTCAATTCCTGCAGAATATACATTCCATTTGTTACCTAAATATTTTTTTCCAAACCCTTCAGCAATTTGACTACGGCAAGAGTTTCCTGTGCATAAGAAGTAAATTATTTTTTTGTTTTCCATGTAAATTCCACCTTTTATTATAAATGTTTATTTCGGTTCTGTTTGAAAATATTTACGCTGAAACCATAGCGCTACATTTACAAGTGCTATCATAACGGGTACCTCAACTAAAGGCCCAATAACTGCCGCGAACGCTGCTCCAGATTGAATTCCAAATACACCGACAGCTACAGCGATTGCTAACTCAAAGTTGTTACTTCCTGCGGTAAACGCTAATGTTGTTGTTACCCCATAACTTGCACCAACTTTCTTACCCATGAAGAAAGAAACAAAGAACATCACTATAAAATAAATGAGTAATGGAATCGCAATGCGTACAACATCCATCGGTACGCTAACAATGACCTCTCCTTTTAACGAGAACATCACAATGATTGTAAATAATAATGCGATTAATGTAATTGGACTGATCTTTGGAATGAATACTTTTTCATACCACTCTCTCCCTTTTACTTTTACAAAGATCAAGCGTGTTAGTATTCCAGCGATGAACGGAATTCCTAAGTAAATAAAGACTGATTTTGCAACTTCTATCATTGTAATGTTAACGACAGCCCCTTCAATTCCTAGCCATTCTGGAATAACTGTTACAAACACATAGGCATATACTGAGAAAAATAACATTTGAAATACAGAGTTAAAAGCAACCAATCCCGCTGCATACTCTGTATCACCTTTTGCAAGGTCATTCCAGACAATAACCATTGCAATACAACGTGCTAAGCCGATCATGATTAGTCCTACCATATATTCTGGTTTATCCTGTAAAAATATAATAGCTAAAGCAAACATGAGGACAGGTCCAATAATCCAGTTTTGTACGAGTGATACTATTAATATTTTTACATCTGTAAAAACGCGCCCCATCTCTTCATAACGAACTTTTGCAAGTGGCGGATACATCATCAGAATTAAACCAATTGCAAGCGGAATAGAGGTTGTTCCCACCTGTAAACGATTCAGTCCATCCACAAACCCAGGTGATAGATACCCTATTCCAATTCCCACCGCCATCGCAAGAAAAATCCAAAGGGTTAAATATCGATCTAAAAATGATAATCGTTTCATTTTTTCTCCTTTTTGTTTTAACAACATGAAGTTGAATTTATACTCTTTTCATCAGAACTTACACAGGACGTTTCTACTTTATGAATTTCACTATCAGCCTTCGTATAGAAAAACTCCCATTCATTCCCATCAGGGTCCGTCACCCAAAACTTATCTTGCACCGCATAGCAACAAGTCGTATCCGTTTCCTCACGAGCAAAGAATCCTTCTTTTTCTAAACGTTCTTTATGCATAACAATTTCTTCATGATTTTCTACTTGAAAACCGAAATGATTTACCTGGTTTCCTTTAACTTCATCTCTTACATTTAAAGTGAAATTTAGTCCTGGACTTTCTAATAAGAATTTCGCATAATCCTCTTTTACTTTCACTGGTGTCATTCCAAATACCTTGCTGTAAAACTCGATAGATTTTTCCAGATTCGTCACATTTATCCCAACATGTACATATTGCATATCTTATTCCCCTCTCAATTTTATTAATCAAATTTTTTTGATTTATTTAGTGCAAAAAACTTAGCAGCAACTTCCTCTGCCAGTTTTTCGGAACACACAACAAAGTTCATCCGACAACAAATTATTCACTTCTTCATCATTTAAGTCATAATAACTCCATGTTCCCTTTGTTTCTTTTACAATTAAATTTGCATCAAGTAATATTTTTAAGTGATACGAAAGTTTAGACTGCGAAATCCCAAAAACTTCAGTTAAATCACATACACATGTCTGCCCACGTTGACATAATTCATACATGATCTCTAATCTTTTTTTATCCGCAAGCGCTTTAAATTTCTTTTCAAACTGTCCGAAGTTTTCTTTCATGCATTCCCCTCCCTTCATCAACTTTTTTTGATATTTATATTATATGCGCCGCTTTATTATAAATGCAAATAATAAATCAAATAAAATTGATTTATTATTTGCGTTCCTATTTAACATTCTTAAAGTTAAAGGAGGTTTCAAAGCCCTCCTTTAACTTTCCTAAAAAACTATTAGACGAATAAAAAATATTTTTTTATTTTATATACTTAAACAGATTCTATAACCTTAGCATTATAAATAAACATCCGACTTAGAACCGTCATGACAACTACAAGAATGAGAAAATATAGGGGCATGACAAGTAAAGAGCCTGTATGCAGCTGACTCATTCCCCAAATTGTGACAGTAACGATGATATAATATCCTAAGCTAAATAAGGCACCTGCTGTTCCAATAACATCTTGAAAATCTACTAATGCTAGGCTTAAACAATTCGGCAAAGCAATTCCTATTCCTAAAAGCAAAACAAATACAGCTACAAGAAATAGAATCATATATATCATATTTGCAATCGTTCCACTGAGGGCAACAACTAATAAAATAATTGCTCCTCCCGTCATGACAATGCAACCTATATAAATAATTTTCTCTGGTTTATACATGGAAAGTAATCGCTTTGAAATTTGCGCCCCAATTACGGAAGCAAAGGCTACTACTATACCTAAAAAACCAAATACACCAGGTGATAGCTTAAAATACGCAATGAAGATAAACGGTGCTTCAGCGTAATAGCTAAATAATATACCGTTCGTTCCTCCAATCAGTACTCCAAATGTCATTACTTTTGGATTGCGAATCATACGCTTTATAACAGAAAAGACGTCTATCCTAGTTGTTACATTAGTTCGAGTTTCTGGTAATTTTATAAATGTACATAATACTATCCCAACACTCATAACAACTAAAGTAAGAAACACACTTCTAAATCCAAATATTTGATCCATCCATCCACCGATTAATGGGCCAATAGCTGGTGTGAATGCAATGACTGCTGAAATTTGCGCAAACATTACATGCCGTTTATGCCCATTTACACTTTCACGAAGAATGGTTTGCGTAACCACTGATCCTGTACTTGCTCCAAACGCTTGTACAAAACGACTGATCAGCAATAATTCAATTGAATTAGCTAAATAGCATAATAAACTACCGATACCATACGTTACAATTCCCCAAATCATCGCAGGACGACGCCCAATTATATCAGACAACCATCCCCAGCAGAATACACCTAACGCAAATCCAGCAAAGTAAATGCTAAGCGTTAGCTGCGTAGCATTATTACTGACATGTAACGCTTTCGAAATATCCGGTAAAGATGGTGTGTAAATTGTTTCACTAATTTGCGGGAATGCCACAAGAATAATCATTAACCATAACGATGGTACTGAGACTTTTTTCATTTCTAATACCCTCCTATAACTTAGAAAATCTCAGATATTTAGAGCTTTCCTTCGCTACGGAACTGGAGGGGCCATTATCGAAATTCGATCATAAAACAACACAAAAAACACCTCGATTACTTCATGTTAATACCTATAGGAGGGTATGAATTAACATTTATTTTTTATTACTTCTCTTTACAAAGATTAACATATATTATAAGTTTTTGTATATAATGAACCTACTAATTTAATAGTAGGTTCTTAGCTTTACTCTAGCAATTCGTCTATAAAACACTTTCATTTTTCAGGCGTAAACTATACAATTTGCTGCACTCGAACAAACGTAGGTATTTCTTTTTCTTCTAATACAATATAATCTGGCTTTACACTTCGCAATGTCCCATTTACCCTTCCCCGAATTGTTTCAACCACAATCTTTTTTCCCACTATAGATTGCAATGTTTGTACAACATATGGATCGACTAATGCAATCACTTCACCACTTATCTCATAACCATCTCGAAAATAACCGAACACGTCTTCATAGGAATAATACATAAGTTGCCCCTCTTTTCAAGATTTGCTGTAGTGTATGTGTCGTACATATAAGAAGTGCCTATCTAACAGAAAAAGCGACGCCACAATGTGACATCGCTTTTATATAGAAGGACTACTAGAAGGAACCCTTCTAGTCTACTTCCATTTATAAGTCCAAAATTGTTCAATTTGTAACCATTTTAATGTTGCTGCATCTTTGTTTTGCAGTTTTACTTCCGTCTCTTCTAACATCGCTTCTGTTTGTGAACGATGTGCACGTAAAGCTGCCAATTTTTGTTCAAATGCTTCACTTATATTATTCACAACGTCTGGCTCACCTAATACTTCTTCACGATTTTTCGTAATCGCTACTGCATGAATGACTGGACGTGTTTCTTTTGGCATACGTGATACAGCGCGAACTGTAGCACGGCCAAATGCATCGTGATCTGGATGAACGCCATGTTCTGGATAGAATGTAATAATTCGTGATGGCTGTACATCGCGAATAACAGCTTCAATTTTATCAGCTACAAAATCTACATCTTCGAATTCTAATGTTTTATCATGGAAACCAAGCATTCTTAAATCTTCAACGCCCATCGCTTCACATGCGTCTTTTAATTCTTTTTCACGGATATTTGGAATCGTTTCACGGTTAGCGAAAACATTTTTCCCCATGTTACGGCCCATTTGTCCAAGTGTTCCGCATGCATATGTTACAGGTACACCTTGCTGTCTTAATAAACTAATTGTTCCTCCCGCTGCAAATGATTCATCATCTGGGTGCGGAAATACAACGAGCACATGTCTTTCCATACTTTTCCCTCTTTCTTATTTAAATGGCGTTAAGCTCAACTCAAGCGCGACCGCTAAGCGCCCTTTATTATCATGTCCTGCTAGTAATAGACGATCTTGTTCGTCTACTTCCCAATGCGTAATACCTTCTGCATATACCCATCCATGGTCCATTTTAAGACCAACTCGGTATGGATTTGTTCCTGTTATTTTCCCGCGTTCAAAACGAATAATTGCATTTCGAATGAATGCTCCGACTGTCATCATTTTTTCATTAAAGTGTGAAGCGTATGCTCCGTTTGTCGTTTCTAAATGAATATATACATCTTTATTTACAAAACGTTCAATTTCATGTTGAATAACAGCACTATCTTTTACTATTTCCATCGGAATTCACCTCTTTAAACCATTTTACGCAAAAATAATGTAAATTGCTATCTCTATATTAGAGGACAAAGTTCACTTTGCATAATAATTTGCACTTTGTTTTTTATTTTTTATATGATATATGAAGTTTCACTGTTCCCTCACCGGCCGTAAATAGTTTTCTTTCTTTTTTGAATTTGCTACAATAGAATTTATGCGGAGGGATATTTTTCGACAATTTAATACATATTTTAAAGAAGGTGACATGTTGGAACATTCAGCACATGAAGTAGCAAACCTGCAATATTATTTTGCAATCGCCGTATTTTTAGTGACATACGGATTTATTATTTCTGAGAAATTGAACCGTGCTGTAATTGCACTGTTCGGTGCTGCCATTATGATTATTTTTGGAATTGTAGATTTACATACTGCCTTTACATCACATATTCAATGGGAAACCATTACCCTTTTAATTGGAATGATGATTCTCGTACATATTACGAGTCAATCTGGTGTATTCGAATATGTAGCCATAAAAGCAGCAAAAGCAGCCGGCGGAAAACCCATTCGAATTTTATTATTTTTATCGCTATTAACCGCTGTCGGTTCTGCATTTTTAGATAACGTAACAACCGTTTTATTAATCGTTCCTGTTACACTTTCTATTACTCGAATTTTAAAGGTACAACCAGTTCCCTATTTGATCTCAGAAGTATTATTTTCAAATATTGGTGGTACCGCAACGTTAATTGGAGATCCTCCCAACATCATGATTGGATCTGCCAATAAACACTTAGATTTTAATGCCTTTTTACTCAATTTAACACCAATTGTACTTATTATTTCTATTGTTACATTAGGCATTATTTATCTTATGTATCGTAAAAAATTGAAAACAACTTCTGAACAGATCGCCAAGCTGATGGCACTAAATGAAAAAGACTATATTCGTGACCGAAGCTTACTCTTAAAATCCCTTTCCATTTTAGGTTTGACAATTCTCGGGTTTGTTCTTCATTCGATGATTCATGTAGATGCAGCAGTTATCGCGATGACAGGTGCCACACTTCTCATGTTAATTGGTGTAAAACAACATGAATTAGAAGATGTATTTGCTCATGTAGAATGGGTAACTATATTCTTCTTCGCTGGATTATTTATTCTTGTTGGCGGTTTAATTGATATTGGACTTATTTCATCTCTTGCGAAAGAAGTAATTGATGTAACAAATGGCGATATCGGTTTTGCAGCGATTCTTATCTTATGGGTATCAGGGGTAGCGTCAGCTACTATTGATAATATTCCATTTGTCGCAACGATGATTCCACTTATTCAAGATTTAGCATCCGGACTTGGACTTTCTGTTGATTCTCCTCAAATTGAAGTGCTATGGTGGGCCTTATCACTCGGTGCTTGCTTAGGAGGAAACGGAACACTAATCGGGGCATCAGCAAACGTAGTTGTTGCAGGGATTGCAAACCGAGAAGGACATGGATTCTCCTATCTCGATTTCTTAAAAATCGGATTACCGTTAACACTCATTGCATTATTATTATCACATGCTTATATATATTTACGTTATTTAATGTAAAAAAGGTTTGCAGCATATTGCTGCAAACCTTTTTTACTGAAAAAATATTCCAATAATCGCAAGTGCCCCCAAAATAATGCCACCAATTTGTCCAACGATTGTTGGTGACAATTGAACGCCTTTTTTAACTTCAACAACTGGCCTTTCATGCCTTAGCTGTTGAACCTCACTCTGTAGTTGATGCACACTGCCATGCAATTCTTTTACAAGCTCTTTTAACTCGACTATCTCTTCATTTACTGGTTTTGGTTTTTCTAAATTCATATGACATGACTCCTTATTTCAATTCATATGTTGTAAAATTTCGCCAGTCATTATTCTTTTTCCTGCAAATTACATATACATTATTGAATATGCGCATAGTAAAGTTTTCACTTTTAATAAATATTCATATTTTAATTTAATATGTTACAACATTATTGGCGATTACCCTCTATTATTTATATAAATTAATTTCGAGTCTTTACCCATTCACTTCGCAATATCCCCATTATGATACGATCAAAGCTCTTTCCATCTCGCTGGACAGCTTTTCTCATACATCCCTCTACCTTAAATCCAACCCTTTTATACACTTCAATTGCTGGTTTATTATATGAAATAACATCGAGTCCTACACGATGTAAGTTTAATTCATGGAAAGCATATTTCAAAATAAGGCGTAATCCTTCCGTACCATACCCCTTACCTCTATAATTTTTATCACCTATACCAATTGCTAGCAAGCCCGTTCTATTATTCCACTCTATGCTATGAAGCGCCACAAAACCAATTAAAATATCATCTTGAATTGTTCTTAGCATAAAAGAAACACCATTTGATTTTCTTCCTTTTAATAGCTCATATTCCTTTATTTCATGTAAAGATTGTGGAACTGCTATATCCGTATCTACATTTCTTAAATACTCACTATCTTCTTGCCAAATAGCCATTCTTTCAACGTCCTCAGCTCTAATTGCTGATAATTTAATATTTTCACCTAGAAAAAGATTATTCACTGTCGTGTTCATTTCAAAAATCCCCCTTTTCAATTATGGGGATAGTTCTGTAATTTATCAGGCCTATCTATCCCCTCGTTCCATAATCTTCACTAAAAATAAGATATTTACAATAAGCGATGACATTGGCACATCTCCTTTGAATATGATTACATTCATTATATATATTTCAGATTATTCATTCAACTAACTATTTAGTCTCCCTGGATGGATGTATGACTAATATTCACTACTTTATCCTTATATTATTAACTATTGACTTTTTATTTTAAAGATTGGCTCTATTAAAGTACAATGTTGATTTTTGCCTTTTTCTTGTTCAACGAAGGTTAATTGCGCAAGAAGGAAAAAACAAACTTTTAATTGAAATTATTAGGGTCATTTTAATGAAAGGAGAGATTGTTCATGGAATTATCAAGGTCTCAACTATTTGCTTTAGAGCATATTACAAAGTATGCAAGGAACCATAAACATGAGGCTAAAGCAACAATTAATCATATACTTAAAATGTCTAATATCTCGGATAAAATATTTGAAAATGCTGTCGCTAATTTAAAGTCTCACGCAAGGATTGGTCTACATTTTCATCCAGATAGACTAGATTCGACTATGAAAAGCGTTGCTGAAGCACTGCTTGAACAGGGAATATATAAGAGCCAGTTTGAAACATTTTTATCTAACGGCAGCGTATCCGCTTACCCTGGTGGTGAACGCGACCTTTGGGAGAAGAGAATTTTTGGAGGAGCATATCAACTAGAGGGCGCAACCAATAACCAACGGCCTAAATATGGAGCACTAAATTTGATGTTACATCCAGATGGGCCTGCTCCACGTTTTGGATCATGCTATTTTCTTCTATCTCCTAAGGTCTCTTATCGTTCCACATACACGTATTTAGATTCGCATCAAGACCCAAAAGAAAAGGGTACTTATGAAGAGTTTGACATCATTTTGGCTGCTCTCTTGGAAGAGGCGTTCTTAAGAGATTTTGCAATCGGTGAAAGAAATCTGACGCCAGCAAGATTAATTAATCATTTGCTGTTTAATCTGGAAAAGCCGTTTACGGACCTAGCAAACAAAGAGCCAAACCGTAATCTTAACCACTATATTGAAGCCCAGGTTCATGGGGATATTTCTCTTAAAGAAGACGTGGAAGTGCTTGTTGCAGATCCTTCATTCAAGGACACTCATGTAGGGAGAACCTTAGAACAAATGTGCCTTAAGTATTCCATTGATCTTTATTGGCACATGGGCTTTGTACTTATGGTAGACGAGGTTCCTGCGGATTTTAGAGGTTCAACAATGCCTTCCTTGGCAAGACACATTGCACGAAATAATTTTATCGATGCGAACATAATTGGATCTGCTGTAATGGACTTGAAACGCGATCCAGTATCTTGGAGCGATCGCGGAACTTATAAGGAGGTGCTTCAGGAACTAAAACTATTGTGGCACGTTTTAGTGAGATATGGAAAGCCAAATCGAAAATTGAACTAAAGGTTGCATTAGTTGAAGAAGAAATATGGGAAATGATAAAACTTTTTTATCAAATTGGCTCTGTTAAATTTTAATGTTGATATTTAGATAAAATTGAAGGGGAACCTTTTTGCAAGGTTTCTATTAAATGTTTGTTGTCTTTTAGGGTTGGCATTTCTTTAATCAACGCAAGTAGTTGCTCATCAACTTTTTCAATATCAGACATCCTTATCACCTTTCCATAATCATAAATTGAATTTTGATAATCTTAAACTATCATAAGTATCCGTCATTTCAAATACAAATGAAGATAGTAGGAATTCCTTAATATTGTGTTTAGTGCTTTCGTTACTACTGCTATCTACAAACAAGAACCAAGCAAGATAATTGTCTAGATACTTTGTAGCCACACCATTAAAACGGTCAATCCATTGCTTCAATCGAGAATGGAGACCATTAACATTTTGAATATGATACAAACCTTTGATCACGTGCTTCCCATCATTTGATTTAATTCGATAATGTTCTATCCCTTTTTCTTTTGCATAGGTTTTGTAAGCCCTCCAAGCATGGAGAAGATTACATTTACAAATGCATAATTGGCCCAAGGCAATATAGACTATACCACTAGGAGCCATAATTTATTTTAATTTTTTTACACACCATTTCTTATATGACTTTCGCTGGGTTTTAACGGTTCTTTTATTTATTGTGTTCTTTCGTACGTTTGTTCAATTTTCTTTGCAAAAAGTTACATACAAAATGCCGCTTTCATTGTCGTTTGTCCTTATTGGATTTTTCATTTGGATTGCTGAAAACATCGCTACCCTCTTTGGCGCATGGCAATATCCGAATCAGCAAAAAACGTGGAGCCCTGTGCACATTGGAAAGGTTAGTTCCTAGTTTTTACTCGTTGTCATTAGCATCATGATTGTCGCTCAGCTTAAACATTTGAAAGAACATAAAAACAAGCCAACTTCCATTTAGAAAGTTGGCTTGTTACATTTTACTTTTCTATTAAAGAATGCTAATTTCTAATACCAAATCGTCTCCGCATAATTATAGGCATCACTATTTGGAATCGCATGTTTTCCTTGAGCTTGTGCTTTCCTTGGATCTAAGTCATATACCATAGGCGTATAGCAAGAAGTTTGCCCTTTGTTCACAACACCATTTCCTCCTGCACTTCCGCAAGTATATGATTTTCCATCTGTTTTGCGAACAATTCTTGCATCTGCTTCATTATTATAAACAGCTGCACGAGTTACAGTTACTTTCGCCCATGCTGTTTTACATGTTGTACTAAACTTTAATTCTACATATGAGTTTGAATCAATCCACTTTTTTTCTTTCGTTACTGCTGATTTATCACAACTATTGTAGTAAGGGCTCTTCCCATCATAGGAATGATTTTCTGCATATGCTTTATTATTCATAATACTAGAGGTACTAAACAAGCCGGTAAAAATAAGAAAAGTTAAACAAAGACAGGCTCTAGCTTTCTTTAAAAGCTTCATAGAATTCAGCTCCTTCACAAGTAAAGTCATTATTTTGAAATACTTTATTAGTAACGTGCTGTTTTCCCATAACCATTATTAAACGTAACCCCTTCTGCATCTGCTGTATATCCAAATCCAGCAGTTAAATCAAACACCATTCCTGTATACGTACTTGTTTGTCCTGTTTTAATTGTTCCATTTCCACTATTAGAATCAACGGATTTTTGGAATACCCCGTTTTTATATTTGTTTATAACCGCATACGCATACACGCCTCCGGAAACAGATGGAGCAGGATTATCAAGAACAAGCTTTGACCATGCTGCATGACATTTATTGCTATAACGAAGATAAACCGTCCCAACTTTCTTACCGCTCTCATAAACCGCAGCGGACTTTGCGTTGAATGCATCCGAATCACATGTCGCACTTCCACCATAAACTTTCGTTGTCGTAGGGTTTTTTCCGTCATAGTAACTACTTAAATCAGAAGCGGCAAATGTACTCTCTTGAAAACTAAACAACACAGCCACACTAGCTGCACTTAACATACAGACCTTCATGAACTTTTGAAATTTACGTACCATTTTAGATTCCTCCCTCATTTTGTTTTTGCAAAAAAACAATTTAAACTTATGTAGGTCCCTCCTTTCACACTTTCTAGTGGAATCTTATACAACAGATTTGACTATGTAAATCACCTTAAGATTATTGGAATATATGAAGAATTCTACTTATCACTTTGAAATGAAAACTTGAGAAAATATTTACATTTGTGTTTCTTCATATAAAAATTAACATTACGACTTTCCTTACATATATAGAAAAAAACCGATATTTGTTTTTTATACAAATATCGGTCTTCTCTTCTTTCAAAACATCTATTATTTATATTTCTTCTTGCGTGTAAAACAAATATTTCTCCACTTAATAAGGCTAGAAAATTCCTCCTAGTTACCTTTTTTTCAATGTTATTCAGAAAAGGCTTCCGAATATTGAACAATTCCTTGCACATTTTGAAGAGCATTTTCCGTTAACTCCATTACCATAAATACTTCATCTGGTACATCAAATGGTGCACGTATATGCCATAGGCTAGCCGGTTTAAAACCAAATTTCGGATAATAATCTTTATGTCCTAGCACAATTACAGAATGATATCCGAGCTCTTTTGCTTTTCTTAATACATTCGAGATCAACAAGCTTCCAATTCCTTTTTTCTGATATTCTGGTGCAACAGATACTGGAGCAAGTGCTAGCGAATCTACAGATTTATCACCATCTACTATTTTAACTTTAGATAAAAGGGCGTGACCAATAATTTCTTTATCCACCGCCACTAATGATAACTCTGGAATAAACGCATCAGATTTTCTGATACGATTTACAAGTTCGTGCTCTTTCTGATCGCTAAATACTTCATTTAAAAATGCTTGTTTTACAACCTCCTCTGCCCTGCTATAATCTTTCTCAAGTTCTTGTCTAATCTTTATATTCATAGTCTCTTATCCTCTATTCTTTCTTATCTCTTTTTGAATTTTACGAAGCGCCTTTTTCGATCCCCGCTCAATATCATGCTGCATTTTCCGCTCTTTATAATCCACAAACAACGTGTCTAAATCATACCCTTCTGGATATAGTTCCTTTGCTTTTAGCTCTAAAGAAATTCGCTTAACATTCACTTCAATAAATTCTCCATAATAAAACACAACAACGTTTTGGAAGTTATCTTTTTCTTTATATACAATTCCAAAATCATCATAGTCTAATAAATTCACACGATCTCCCTTTTCATATTCATGTTTCTCTTCTATTTCCTCTTTCACAACCTTAGGTTTTCTTATTTTACTTTCATTCAGTCTCTCCAAACGGTACTCTTTATTTTCCATATAGCCTTTCGCTCTTTGTAGTACGTTTTCTCGCACGTTCATTTTTCTAGAAATCCATAGGGCGTTACTCTCCCCCGATTTCCCTATCATTAACTTATACATCGGTTCCAATGTTTCACTATTAAACTGCATCGCTGCATTCATAAAGTCACTATGCATTTCTGAAAAGCGTTTAATTTCACCATAGTGAGTAGTCGCAACAGTTATACAACCCATATGATAAAACTCTTCTAAAATAGAAATCGCAAGTGCTGCTCCTTCATTCGGTTCCGTACCACTTCCTATTTCATCAAATAATAGAAGCGTGTTATTATTTGATACTCTCATAATTTCTGAAAGGTTTTTCATATGAGATGAAAATGTACTCAATGCATTTTCTATACTTTGATTATCACCAATATCTACAAAGATATTTTCAAAAACAGCAATCTCCGTTTCCTTATCTGCTGCAATATGAAACCCTGACATTGTCGCTAATGTTACTAAACCTATTGTTTTGAGAACAATCGTTTTCCCACCAGCATTTGGTCCTGTAATAATTAAGCCCCGATAATTTTGCCCGACTTCAAAGTTAAGCGGTACAACTTTTCCTGATAAAAGCGGATGCTTGCAATGAACTAACTTTACATACCCAAAATCATTTAATTTCGGCTCTATCCCGCCAATATGTTTACTAAATTTCGCTTTTGCAAACACCATATCATATTGACTAATCAACTCCATATTAATCTTAATGTTATAAATGTCCTCTAAAATCATTCCTGATAAAGTAGCTAATATTTGATATTCTTCCATCGCTTCTTCAGCTTTTAAACTTGCTAGTTCCACGTTTAATTTTGTAACTGTATTTGGCTCTATAAAAACGGTAGAGCCTTTAGAAGAAACTTCAACAATTGTTCCAGCAACTTGATTTTTATAAGAAGATTTTACTGGAATCGTATATCGATCGTCTTTTTTACTAATAAAGAACTCTTGAATATATTTCTTATTTACACTACTATTTAAAAATTTATTTAAACGTTCTTTAATTTTTCCATCTACTGAATCGATACTATTTCGAATTCTTTTTAATTCTTTACTTGCAGCTGAATCAACACTATTCCCTTTGATTGAAAAGTTAATCTCTTCTTCCACACTTTTGAACTCAGACATTGAATTTGCATAAGACGCTAATACTGGTGCAAAAAACTCTTTATCCAGCATAAACTTTTTAATTTTTCGGCACCCTCGTAAAAAGTCTGATACACTAACTAGCTCAGTTGGATCTAGAATCATCCCCTTTTCCAGTTTTTGAATTGTACTATCGATATTAGAAATTCCGAAAAAAGGTACATGTCCTTCTGCATCTAATATAGCTCGTGCTTCCGTTGTTTCATTCAAACGATTTTTCACTACTTTGATACTTGCGCTTGGCTCCAATTTATCTAACAATTGTTTTCCTAATCCACTCACACAATACGATTTAACTATTTCCTTCAACTCGTTATATTGCAACTTTTCAAAAGTCATTTTATTCAATTTCTATTCTCCTCACTATGATTTACTCACATCATATATGAAGATACCTACCCATTAGATTTCAATGAGCTTTAAATAAATATAATTTTCACGTGATAAAAATAAACACAAAAAAGCTGCGGAGACACCGCAGCTTTTTACATTTACAAGGCCTGTGCATGATATAAGGAAATAAAGCCATCTCAAAAAACACATGGCTATCCCATAATCATTACACGCTTTATAAAGTATTGTAGGTATCTTCATAGGTATTTGAAATAAATCCATGACAAAATTAGGGGTATGAATTATATAAAAATCCCCTGTTCTCATCAGATTTATTTCATTCAATTTTTCCTATTTAGAACCTACCGCACTCACAAAAAGCACCTCTCATTAATTTATAATTATGTTCATTGAAATCTAATTTATTGAAATCATCATACTATATGTTTTAAAAGAAGTAAAGGTGCCATCCTTTAATACTTTAGTCGTAAGTATATATATGGATTGCGAATTCAACGTATTACGGATGTTTTCTTATTCAACATCCGATACAATTATATATAAGTAAAGTGGATAAGGAGCGATTCACATGACAGAACTACAAAAGCAATTCTTCTCCAGATTAAATATACAAGAAAGAGAGTCCATTTCATTTGAAGATTTAAACGAAATCCTTCATGCGATGGCTCAAGCAGTTCCATTTGAGAATTTGGATATTATTCAAGGTACAGTGAAAGAAATATCAAAAGAACATCTCCAAGAAAAAATCTTAGTTCATAATCGCGGTGGTCTTTGCTATGAATTAAATCCAACGATGTATTACTTCCTTAAAGATTGCGGTTTTGATGTTGACTTAGTATCAGGAACGGTTTATAATGCCGCTTCTAATACTTGGGCTGTTGATTCAGGACATGTAGCAACTGTTTTAAAACATAATAATGAACTTTATTTAATTGAAGTTGGCTTCGGTTCATACCTGCCCCTTTCACCTGTTCCTTTCTCTGGTGAAACTGTTCACTCTGTTACCGGAGACTATCGTATCCGAAAAGAAACAACTGCAAAAGGAAACTATATGTTAGAGATGAAAAAAAATAATGAATTTCTAGATGTTGCTTCATCTGAAGAGTGGACATTAGGCTATGCATTTTATCTTGAAGAAGTTGATGAAAGAACATTAAATGCAACTCAAAAGATAATTGTAGAACATACAGACTCTCCTTTTAATAAAGTACCCCTTATTGTAAAACTAACTTCTGACGGGCATGCTTCCTTAACAAAAGATAGTTTTACAGTAACAAAGCAAGGAAAAAAGAGTAAGGAAGAGATTACTAAAGAGCAATATGTAGACCTATTACACTCGACATTCGGTATACAATTATAAGCTACAAATTAAAAAGAGCAATATATGAAAGGGCAAATCAGCGATAATTTATATCTATTCCGTATCTGTGTTAGCAAGTTCGTTTGCAAACTTGTTAGCACTTTTTTATTTTTCTATTATATTCTTCTCCCTCTTTACCTCTATTATCTCTTGTCAGCCTGTTGAAAACTACGAGAAACATGTACAATGTAAACTATACTTTTTCAAGGAAATTTTATTCATTAATTGTTATAATTAGATTCGAAGTATTTCTTCAGAAAGGAGTCTATGAGGAACAGTAAGATAAGATTACATACTTGTCACTCCCCCCCTTCTAGTACGTTCATAAAAATATAGAAAGGATTTAAGCGATGGGACAATTTCACACTAACAGATTAGGAGGAGTACTATGTTCCAACTTAGTTTATTTGTAGAATGTCAGAATAAGAACGAAGCATTGACAATATTGCATGAATTATTTAAAAAAATAGACACTATTATTACTTCACATGATGTAAGCTCAAATGAACCTTATTGGAAATTTGACGGTTGGTTTAAGATTGTGTGTAATATAGAAACGTCAAGAAGCATTCTTGATATTGAGGAAGCAGAAAAAATACTTGAAAAGATATCAAATAAATGGTTGTGGGATAAGGGGGAAATTTCTGCTAGCTCTACTATCAATAATGAAGGTACAGTGTTTTTTTATGACAAAGTACGATTTTTCACTTGTTGGTTTGAAGACTTTGAATAATTTTTTGATAACCTTTATGGGCTAGATACCTTTCAAGCTTTCTGGGTAAATAAACATAACGACTTTGATAAAGTGATTAAACAAACAATAAAAAATATATCATACAAAATTGTATTAATGGTTTATTATTAGTTTCATTTTTGTGCTATTTTACTAGAACATAACTGCTTTAGTATAGATAAATCAGCGATATTTTATATCTAGTTTGTATAGGTGCTAGCAATTTCGTTCGCAAACTTGTTAACATTTTTTCCATTATACCCCTTTCCCTTCTTTATCTCTACGCTATATCTCATTATCTCTTGTTAGCCTGTTGAAAACTACGAGAAACATATACGGCGTATACCGTACTTTTTCGAGGGGAATTTATCCATTCACTGTTATAATTAAACTCGCAATATATTTTTAGGAGGCGATTCTACATGGAACAGTAGGATAAGAAGTTTACATATTTGTGACTCAATCCTCTTACTATGTTCATAAAAATATAGAAAAGATAAGATTTTAGGATGCCCCTGATACAAAACCTTTGAGTCCGCTTGATGAACATTTAAAAATCCCTTTAGATAAAGTATTTAATTAATCAAGGAGTGTATTGGAATGGGAAGATATCCTGCGATTGTAATAATAAATGAGCCAGATAATAGTGATTATGCCATTTATAGTTTTGGCCCTAGCATTGAAATGTGTAATGAATATCCGGAAATGTATGAAAGATGGCGTTTTAAGCTCTTAAAAGATAAGCTTACTGTCGAAGAAGGTTATGTTTTACTTGATGACATACCTAAAAAACATATTTCATTGTTCTATAAGTGTATTATTAAAATACATAAACAAATTGAAAATGATGGTGGAATGAAAAATTTTAAAAATATTGATCTTCCAAATCACATTTCATTTGCTTAAATTTTATATTAATTGGTGACGATTTAGAATTCGGGGTATGTATTGAAAGAACTGAATATCATTACGAATTCAATATGTGGAGAGTAACAAAAATCTAAAAAATATTTCAAACACTGTATAGAGAAGTACATGATGCCACTGTGAAATCTGGTTAACCATGGGATTTCCAAAAAATAGATGAAGAATAAATAAGGAGGCCTTTATATATGGCACTATGTTTATTAATGACTAAAAAATTTGAAGATGAAGAGATTGTTGTTTATCAATACTATCCTTCTGAATCACCCGATAAAATAGGCAAAATGTATTATAATAAAAAAGAAAGAATGTTTTATGATTTAGAGCAAGCTCCAGTAAACTCAGAAACAATGAGAAAACATTATTTTAATTGTGCATGTACTAGGATTGTACGATGTATTAAAAGGAAAGAAGACTTTCCTGATAGCATGACTTATGAAGCATAATAAAATGAACAAATGTATAAGTCGGCTTCTGTAATAGGGACCGACCGGCTTTCCTATTACCTTTACATATACATAGACTTTATTGGCTATTACATAGCATGTTTTGCCTTTACTGTTATGTACTTTGTATTGCGGTGAACCATCCAACATAACCTTCGCATCGATTGTAAATCCTAATCCTGCATCTACAGTTCCGGCAATATCTTTATCCTACCACGCTGGATAATCACAGAACGTAGACTGTCCACCTTACAAACAACACGTTTACCAACAATCGAGGAATCTACAGTACTTTTTTATCGAACTGCATATAAAAAGAAGTTAATGCCAATAAAAAAATTACTCGGTATATAAACACCCAATTTTACATAGAAAGTAGGTTTAACTTAATTTCACATATTTTAGGTTTCCAACTGTATAAAAGATTATAAAAACGCATTAAAATCATTATTCCTAAGCATGAGCTTAATAATTGCCAAAGTAGCAATGAGTGGAACTGATACTATGACTGCTCATAAAAAACAATGTAAAGAAGACCTTGGCACCCTCCGGACGAGGATCTGTATCGCATCCCCTAATTAATAATTTTAACTAGTAAGGAGATTGATAAAATGGGAGTATGTGTGGACCTATTTAAAGAATATGAAAATAAAGAGGAAGTCGTTTATCGTTTTTTTCCTTGTGAAGATGAAAAAAAAGCAGGAAAAATTCAATTTAATAAACTAGAAAAAAGATCTGTAGAATTAGAACCGGCTAAAGGTGAAGGTGCAAATTATTATTTTCTTAAAGCAGTTGGCGCTATACAAAAACATTTAAGAAATTCACCTAACTCAGATAAATTTCCTGAATTCTTATTTTCACAATCGTAAAAATAGAAACAAGCTCTCAGTACTGAAAGCTTGTTTCTATTTTATTATTACATATATCGGGCTTGCAGTAATGTGGAACCCTGTCCCTTTCCCCCATTCCTTTCTCAGATAAAACTGTTCACTCTGTTACCGGAGACTATCGTATCCGAAAAGAAACAACTGCAAAAGGAAACTATATGTTAGAGATGAAAAAAAATAATGAATTTCCAGATGTTGCTTCATCTGAAGAGTGGACATTAGGCTATGCATTTTATCTTGAAGAAGTTGATGAAAGAACATTAAATGCAGCTCAAAAGATAATTGTAGAACATAAAGACTCTCCTTTTAATAAAGTACCCCTTATTGTAAAACTAACTTCTGACGGGCATGCTTCCTTAACAAAAGATAGTTTTACAGTAACAAAGCAAGGGAAAAAGAGAAAAGAAGAGATTACAAAAGAGCAATATGTAGACCTATTGCAGGAAACATTTGGTATACAATTATAATCTACACGATAAAAAGTCTTGCCACTGGTGGCAAGACTCTTTATTTTATTCTGTTCACACGGATTTTTTATCTCGAATTCTACCATTGTTAAAATACAGAAAGATAGGCAGCGGAATAACGATAAAACCTAAGCTTTTAATCATTGTATTTTTCGCTTCCTGCTTAACTGTTTCTTTTCTATCTTCTACATTCCGATCATATTCTGCACGAATTTGCTCTTCACTTACCGTTTGTTGTGAATTTTTCTCTTCCACTAATTTCATCTTTTTAAATGAATCATAAGATTCATAGTAAGGAGGTGGACTGATATAATCTGATAGTCCCATAAATATACCGATTCCTCCTCCAATAGATAACATCAGGGTCGCAAATAATACTAAATGTACATATAATTGTCTAAACACTTCTTCCTCCCCCTCTTTTTTCCATTTCATAATTGCTAAGAAAACGAACACTATAATCGCAAGCGGTAAACCTAACATAATGAATGGAATTAGAATCAATATACCTCCACCTCCTTAATTAAATATATTTTTCTCTTATAATTACATGCACTATCCCCTTTACAAATATTCGAATTTAACTAGGTTCCGAAAAGAATTCTCTCACTTCAATCGTGTGAAGGGCGTAGCTCAACGATAAGTGGGAGATGAATTTTCGGTTGGCGTAAGCCAAAGTGTTTGCATTTATCTGATAATTCGTTAAAATCAGTCTATACACATAGAAAGGTTGATAACACAATGAAATTAGATAGTAATAAACATTCAGTCTTTCTTCTGCATTATCATCTTGTACTGGTAGTAAAATACCGCAGACAAGTATTTGATGATGACATATCTAATTATGCAAAAGACATTTTTGTGAGAATAGGACAGTCATATAACATTACACTTGAAGACTGGAATCATGACAAAGACCATGTACATGTAATGTTCAAAGCACATCCTAATAGTGAATTGTCAAAATTTCTAAATGCGTATAAAAGTGCCAGTTCTCGCTTGATAAAACGTGATTTCCCTATTGTTCGTCAGAAACTTTGGAAAGAACTGTTTTGGTCAAGAAGCTTTTGTTTGATTACAACTGGTGGTGCTTCAATTGAAACAGTCAAACAGTATATTGAAAAACAAGGCAGAAAGTAGGTGTAGACAATGTTGAAAGCATACAAATATCGTATCTATCCCACCGACGAACAACGGTTGTTTTTCGCGAAAACATTTGGATGTGTACGTTTTGTATATAACAAGATGCTTGCTGACAGAATCCATTCTTATCAAGAATCCCAAAAGACCATTGATAAGTCCATCGAGTATCCTACTCCTGCACAGTATAAAGCTGAATTCCTATTTCTAAAAGAAGTGGATAGCCTTGCATTGGTTAATGCACAAATGAATCTAAATAAAGCATACGCTAATTTTTTTCGTGATAAATCTGTTGGATTTCCTAAGTTCAAAAGTAAAAAGGACAATTACCGTAGTTATACAACGAATAATCAAAAGGGAACAGTCTACATTGAGAACGGCTATATCAAACTACCCAAATTAAAGACACTCGTACGCATGAAGCAACATAGACAATTTTCTGGCTTGATTAAGTCTGTGACAATTTCCTAAACACCAACCAACAAATATTTTGCTTCTGTTTTAGTAGAGGAAAAAGAACACTCATTTCCAAAACTTGATACAAGAGTAGGTATTGATGTGGGCTTGAAGGACTTTGCAATATTATCTAATGGTACGAAATACGAAAATCCGAAATGGTTGAGAAAAGCTGAAAAAAGACTAGCTTTTTTGCAACGTTCTTTGTCACGCAAAAAGAAAGGGTCAAACAACAGAAACAAAATCAGACTACAAGTAGCTAAACTTCACGAAAAGATTGCGAATCAACGGAATGACTTTCTTCACAAAATAAGTAATGAAATCACAAACGAAAACCAAGTCATTGTGATTGAGGACTTGAAAGTGAAGAACATGCAAAAGAACCACAAGTTAGCCAAAGCAATCAGTGAAGTTTCTTGGGCTAAATTCAGAGAATACCTTAACTACAAAGCAATATGGAGAGGTCGTGATTTGATAATCGCACCAAAGAATTATGCAAGTAGTCAATTATGTTCCTGTTGTGGCTACCGAAACAAAAAAGTCAAAAACCTCAATCTTCGTGAGTGGACTTGTCCAGCGTGTCACGTCCACCATGACAGAGATGTAAATGCAAGTATCAACTTACTAAAATTATCCATGTAATTGGTATTTTCCTTAGGGGTAGGGACTACCCTTATAGCTTGGTAAATATAGATAGCTAACAAAAGTATCTAATTCCCAAGAAGCACCCACTTCAAACAACCCATAAGGGTGTTAAGTGGTGTGTAGTTCACGAAATACATATTATGTAACTACATCTATGCTCTCTTTTTTATTTTTCGTGTAGCAGGGATTCTTTGCAATTTGTTGTATTTCATAGTTATATAGAGAATATATAAAATACATATCTAGGAAGGAAATGATTATGACAGAATTTAAAAATAGATCAGATATACCTGATCAAGAAAAGTGGGATTTAACGGATATTTATAAAACGATTGAAAACTGGGAACTCGATTATCAAAAAATCGAAACATTAACAGAGGATTTAAAAAAATTTAATGGGACTATCCATGATGGTCAAAGCCTACTTGCCTATCTTACGAAAAGTGAAGAAATATCAAGTTTGTTTAATTTAGTATACGCTTATGCAAGACTTCAATCAGACCTTGATACACGTGATACAGAAGCTCAGTCCCTTGTAGATAAAGCGTCGCAGTTACATGTTAAAATAAGTGCTGCTCGTTCCTTCTTCTCACCCTTTTTACTTAGCGTAGACGAGAAAACATTACATTCTTATATAGAAGAGAATGAAGGCTTACAATATTATAAAGAAGACTTATTTGAATTATATCGATATAAGAAACATGTTTTAAATAAGGATAAAGAAGAAATCTTATCTCAAATGGGTGAGGCCCTCTCTTCTCCTCAACATACATATGGAATGCTCAATAACGCAGATATTACATTTGGAGAAGTTACAACCGATAATGGAAATAAAGTAAATTTAACACGCGGTATGTACTCAAAATTAATAAAAGATGAAAACAGAGATAAGAGAAAAGAGGCTTACAAAGCATACTATCAACCATATGTGCAACTAAAAAACTCCATCGCTTCTACTTTAGCAGCGGCTATAAAAAACAATGTTACCATTTCAAAAATTAGAAATTACCCATCAGCTTTAGAAAAATCTCTATTTGGTGATATGGTTCCAAAAGAAGTATATGATAATTTAATTCATACAACTAAAAAGAACATTGCATCTCTACATACATATAATCATTTACGAAAAAAGAAATTACAATTAGATGAATTAAGACAATATGATCTAAATGTTGATTTAGTAAAAGGTGTAAAGCAAGAGATTCCCTATGATGAAGCATTTGAAATCATGCTTACTTCCCTTTCTCCACTCGGTGAAGAATATCTTCAAACGCTTCGAGATTTTAAAGAAAAACGCTATATAGATGTAAGAGAATTACCTGGAAAACGTTCTGGTGCTTATAATTTCGGCGTATATGGTGTTCACCCTTTTATCCTGTTAAATCATAATGACGACTTAAATAGTCTCTTTACACTTACTCATGAGTGTGGGCATGGTATGCATACATATTATTCACATAAGTTTCAGCCGAGAATCTCTGCTCATTATTCAATCTTCGTAGCAGAAGTCGCTTCTACAGTGAATGAGATACTCTTAATCCATCATCTATTAAAAGAAGCAAAAGATATAGACGTACGCAAACATTTAATCAATCACTTTATTGATCAATTTAAAGGAACTTTCTTTACACAAGTTATGTTTGCTGAATTTGAAAAGATTACGCATGAAATGGCGCATCAGGGTAAGCCGCTAAATGCCCAAGCCTTCAATGATGTTTATGAAAAATTATTTAGAGAATACAATGGGGATACACTCGTATTCGATGAAGAAGTAAAATATGGATGGGCTAGGATTCCTCATTTTTACCGACCATTTTACGTTTACAAATACGCTACTGGGTTTGCTTCCGCAATTCAAATTGCAGAACAACTGTTAAGCGGCGATCCTATTGCTCAACAAAATTATATCGAATTCTTAAAAGGCGGAAGTTCAGATTATCCACTCAATCTTTTAAAGAAAACTGGTGTGGATTTAACAACACCACAACCTATTGAAAGTGCATTAGATCGTTTCAGTAAATTGGTTGAAGAATTTTCGGCACTGTAATAAAAAAAGCCTCTCACGCTAGAGGCTTTTTCAAATTCATTTTCCTTCCAATAAATCTTTTGCCATCTTCCGAAATTCCTGATTAAAGGCATCGGTCATTCCGTTTTGGACATTCGAGAAAAGAATGACAAAGATTCGCTTATCCCAATTGAAATTATTAAATACATTCCATCCAGCTAATACACCGTGATTGTGGTAATAATCTGGATAAATATAAAAACTAAATCCATATTTCCTTACAGGTGATACAGTGAACATATCTGATAAACTTTGTTTAGAAAGAAGCTTACCATCCATAATCCCCTCATCTAATCTCTTCATATCTTCCACAGTTGTATACATTTCACCACAACCGTATAACCAGTTCATTCTTAACTTAGGAGCAGATATGAATTCACTATCTTTCTTTGTATAACCTTCTGCGAAAAATATATCTCCAGGTAATTTTGCACCCATACCAGATTCATGCATTCCAACTGGAGTGAAAATATGTTCTTTTACATATTCAGCTAATGGTTGCTTCGAGATTTGTTCTACAATATAAGCAAGTACCATATAATTATAGTCTGTATATTTCCAACCTGTCCCTGCAGGAAATTCAAGATTTTGTGAACCAATCCATGTAACTAATTTTTGGTGTGATGCCGCATCCACCTTTCCTTTCCCTTGCTCTGGTAGTCCGGATGTATGCGTCAATAAGTGCCTCAAAGTAATATTCTTATCCGCTGGGAATGAAGGAATATATTTATTCACATTATCTTCTATATTTAATTTCCCTTTTTCTTTTAACTGCAATATAGAGACCGCTACCACTGTCTTTGTAATCGAACCAATACGATATTTTGTCCTTGGCGTCGCTAAGACTTTATCCTTCATATTTGCATAGCCATACCCTTTTCGCAAAATCACATGATTTTGATCCGTCACAAGTACCGTTCCATTAAATCCTTTTTCTTTTAAATATTGGTCTAATTTTTCTGCCGCAACCTCATAACGGGTGCGCTGCTCTATATTTACTTTTGGCTTATCATTTTCTATTTTACTATTAGAATTTGAAAATGCTTTTAATGTCTGTGTCTTATTTTTATTTGTCTGCATTAACATATATACACTTAAGCAAAAAATTGCGATAATAAAGCAAACGATTAAACATCTCTTAAACATACAGGAGCCCTCTTTTTATTCATTTTATATTGATTATCATTCTCGTCGTTATTCTACCTCTATTCATCTAAAAGAAGACCTTAATTTTTGCTTAATTCTATTGATGGACTAATTTTATTACTGGAAATTAGCATATATTTTAAGCATATCTATCTACATGTTCATCATACGAAATTTCTATCTTCCTACAAAGTCTACACAATAGGAAAGTTATTCAAGGAAAGCTTTCCATATTCGAATTTTTGACCACTTTTTATTGTATTTACTTTCTTATAAAATTTCCAACCTACAATCTGATTCGTCTAACTATAATTTCGTTTTTTTATGTAACATTCATTACGATTAGCATATAAAGGAGGAAATTTATTAGGAAATATTGACAAACGAAATCGACCAGATCTCGAAATGTTCAGTTATCGAACAAATAAAAACAACATAGTTTTTATTAAATATTACGGAAAACAAATTATGATTTTAAAAGGGAAAGAAGCGGAAAAATTTTTAAGTAAAGTACATCAAACAGACAATGAAAAAGAGAGACAACTCATTATGGCCAAGATAACAGGAAATTTCAAAAGAGGAAATGAGCGAATGAAAAATAATGATAAGTATTGAATTCATTTATATGTCATAATACCATTCTTCTAAAACACATCTCATTATACATCATATTTGAAAAAAATTGTCATTTACATTTCTTTTTTAAAAAATTTTTCAATAAACTTATTACTAAAACAAATAGTAATACTATCATACTCCCCCACGCCCACATATACCCTTTTACATCCACAATGAATCCAAAAATAGGCGGGGCTAAAATGATTGCAATTTGATTTAGCGTAAGTGCAAAGCTAACCGTAATTCCCGCTGACCCATTCCTCGATTTTTCGGCAACTTCAACCATGAAAAGACTAAACCATCCAATGCCGAAGAACCCTAATAAACCACTGAACAAAAACAATCCCCATACCGAAAAATTATATATGTTCAATATCAAAATAAAAATTAAAATAAACGAAGCAACTACAGAAATAAATAGTGGTTTCTGGCGGTTACCTTTATAAAAAGAATCACTGACTGCAGCTAAGACAATTCGCCCCAGCATCCCCAAAAATAAAGTGACCGCAAATATCTTTCCAGCCAAAACAGAAGATATAGATTTAGCAGTAATCAAAAAGTTTATAAAATGTCCAATCAACACCATTTGTAATGAAATCATACAAACTCCTGTAAATAAAACAGGATATAATTCCTTGTTACTCATTACCTCTTTTAACTGTTTCCAAAAAGAAATTCCTTTATTATTTAATGCAGGTTCATGATGAACAACAGGCTCCCTATAAAGAACTAAAAACAGTACTCCTCCCGCAATGCATATACTTGAAAGAATATATATCGCGAATGACAAACTAAACTTTACAGAAAGAATCGGAATCAGAGCTCCCGCCACTGCACCGCCTATAGGAATGCCAGCTTGCCTAATTCCCATAGCTAATCCACGATTTTCTTTCGGGAACCATTTTAAAATCACCTTACTCCCCCCTGGTTGTGCGGTACTATAAAAAACTCCAACTATTGCAAGCACAAATAACAATCCAGTAAATCCTTCTACTACATGAATAAATAAAAGAGATCCACCGAGCAATATAGAACTAACTCCGATTAGTAACCTTTCATTATATTGATCAAGCAATCTCCCTACAAAAAGCATACAAAAAAGCGGACCAATATTAACAGCGGTTAACAACAATCCCATTTGCATATCAGTAAGATGATATATCTCCTTCCAAAAAAATGCTAAAGGTCCTACTCCATATGTTATTAGCGTTGCACTTGCTTGCACTGCTGTTGCTAGCATAAGCACAATCCATTTATACGAACTACTACACTTCATGACTTCTTCTTGACTTAACATTTTCATCCCCTCCATACATTTTTATTGTACGAAGATTCAGATATCAAGTAAAATGAGTATTAATGATAAAAGACATCAAAATAATTGATATCTTTAGGAGGAAATCGGATGGATATAAAAGATCTAACTGTTTTTCATGAAGTAGCTAAAGAAGGAAATATCTCGCGCGCGGCTCAAAACTTAAATTATGTACAATCTAACGTGACAATGCGGATTAAGCAATTAGAAAACGAACTAGGGGCACCATTATTTTACCGAAACGGAAAAGGTGTTTCTTTAACTTCAAATGGGGAAATTTTATTAACTAATGCGAAACAGATCATATATTTAATGGAACAATCTATTAAAGCTGTCCAAAACAACGGGGCACAGCCAATGGGGACATTAAAGATCGGCTCTACAGAATCTACAACTGCAATCCGTCTCCCTTCTATACTGACATCGTATTATGAAATGTATCCTGAAGTAGAATTCATTTTAGAAACTCATTCAACAGAAAAATTAATTGAACTTGTTTTAGAACGAAGGCTTGAAGGTGCGTTCATAGCTGGCAATATTCATCATCCTGACCTCAATTCCATCTTGTTTCAAGAGGAAGAATTAGTACTCATTAGTAAACTACCTCTATCTTCTTTCGATGATTTAGGAAAAATGAATTTATTGGCCTTTAGCCAAGGCTGTTACTATCGTAGCTTATTAGAAAAATGGCTTCATGAAAAAGGAATTTATCCAAAGCGAATATTAGAATTTGGAACAATTGAAGCTATACTTGCTTGTGTAAAGTCAGGTATGGGTACTGCGATCATGATAAAGTCTATCGTACAAGATCACGAACACTCCTTAGTATTAACTCCTTTACCCAAAAGCTTTTCAAAAGTCCCTACTACTTTTATCGTCCAAAAAGATATTTTTTATTCAGGAGCCTTACGCAAGCTCATCGACATGATAGCAAGTACGTCATACATAATAAAATAACCCTTCCATCCGTACAGGAATTTTTTCCTTTTCTCACTGATGATTAGCAAGGTTAATGAAGCTGTTACTTGCAGCCCACCTCGGAAACTAAAAGGCTTCTTTACAAACTTATCGAGAAGGTTTAAGTAGGCAAATCATTGTTACAGACAAAACTAGTTTTCATAGAATGATAAAGTCTGAAAAACAGCTGAGTTTTCAGCTATTTTTTATATTAATCATCACTAACCTGCTTTTCCAATGGCAAAACTAATCACTAATATTGTAAAAACATCTCAATATTCCGTCAATACTATAGATACAATAATCTTTCTCCAGCCCCCTTGGAGTTTAAAGCCGAGCAGTTAGCTTTTGCTAGCTGCTCTTTTGTTGTACAAAAACAACATCTATAGCAAAATCTCCCCTAATATTTTTGGCTAAGAAACTTTGAATTTCTTAAGCAAATAGTTGCAATTCATCAATTACAGAAATAAATATATAAAAACGCCATCCTTTCCTATAATTCTACAGAAAGGATAGCGTTTTTTCTCATTGTGAGATATTTATTTTTTTGCTTGATAGCAATATGTTGTATCCTCTAAGGAACTTCTTCCTGTTCTTTGCTACAAGGTCAGTTAGATTCAACCTTTTGGGATACTGTCATTCCGAGTTGCAATAGCCCATGTCCTTCTTCTAGTCTGCTGTATCCCAGCGACACAGTATGCTGTATTAAAACTTCAAATAATTCTGGCTCGGTAATTGTCTGATTATTCTCAGCTTCATATTGTTGAATTAATAAAGCAATGGATCCGGATACATGTGGTGCCGCCATAGACGTACCGGACAGTACAGCATACTGATTTGTCGGGTACGTAGAAAGAATCTTTTCCCCTGGAGCTAACAAATCAATGGCATCATTTGTATTACTAAAACGGGATAAGCGTTTTTCAAGATTTATCGAACCAACCTCTACCACCTCTTGATAAGCACCGGGATAGCTATATTCACTTGTCCCACCATCCCCATCTCCTTCATTTCCGGCTGCACATACTACAACAATATTCTTCTCAACCGCCTTTTGAATGGCTTTATGCAACTCGGGATTATCCTCTGGACCTCCCAATGACATAGAAATCACTCGAACACTTTCTCCTTTAGCCCCTTTCCATGTTGTTGCATATTGAATGGCCTGTGTAATAGATTCTATGGTTCCTTCCCCTGTACCAGTCAGTACTTTCAGAACAAGTAATTTCGCTTTAGGTGCGACTCCTACCACACCCTTATCATCTTCAGCGGCAGCAATCGTACCGCAGACATGCGTTCCATGACCATTGTTATCTAAGAACACATGAGGATCTCCCCCATAGTCTTCTGTAAAGTTATAACCTCCAATAATCCGTTCTTGTAAATCCGGGTGGTCAGTTTGGCAGCCAGTATCAATAACTGCAACAACCACCTCTTCCCCCTGATACCCTTTTGCCCAAATAGACTCAGCTTCGATTAAGCGGACCCCGGGAGGAACTTCTTTTGTACGATCCTTAACCTCTTCCAATTTGTAAGGGATTAACTTGAACTTTGACATGTCTATCCTCTCCTTTTTGGGATTTTTTAGGTTATGAATCTCCATATGCATAAATCTTTAAAGTTTATTTTATATTCTACATCTATCTATAATTTACCTTGTTAATTTTCAACTTTTAAATAATTTAATTTCACTTGATTCTAATCAACTCTTATCCTTATTCTTTGCAAACATACTAGAATACTATAGTGGGAGCTTATCCTACTACTAGGATTCCTATCATATATCCATCAAGCTAGTGAAAAAACGCCTCCAAAATTGTACCGTATACTTTTTTCCCTTTTATTTGAATTTATTTTACACTTCTTGAAACAGGTACTCCTTTTACCTATTTCTTCCATTCGCGATTCTGTTAACTAGAAAAGAGGGGTGATGATTTGGTTCCCTTTTTGTTTGTTAGAAGGTGAAAGTATAAAGTTAGAGTTTACTGATATCATTTAGATTGATACATATCTATTCCTTCTTCTTCCTCGACTGGTAATGAAATCTAATTCACCTCTTGAACATATGAACGACACATATAAAGTGTATCATTCCATTAGAAAATCACATTTTATTTCATTGAATGTATAACACGATACATGTACATTTTTCTCTTTCTATTTCATTACAAAATAATTGTATTATTACTAGTATTTCTATTTCTTTACTAATGTTTTAAAGCCTAATAACATATTGGAAAATTCACTTTCGTTCCTTCTAAAATAGATATTGTTATTACAACCAGGGGGTGAAAACATGATAGATAAAAAACGTGAATTGTGGCTTGATTCAGCAAAAGGATTTGCGCTAATCCTTGTTGTTGCTGGACATGCTTACAATCATAATAGCCTTATAACCTATATCTATTGGTTTCATATGCCTGCCTTTTTTTTGTTTAGCGGTTATGTATCTAAGCCGGCAGAACAATGGTCACAAGTTGGACCTTATCTAAAAAGAAGAGCGCATGGTCTTCTCATTCCTTATATAACGTACTTAGGTCTCTTCACAATCATTCGCTATGCAGAAGAGCTAATCCAAGGGAATATTTCTTTAAGTTGGTATATAGAAGACATTGGAAAGGTACTATTTGGCGGAAGATTTATTACAAGTTATTACGGAGTATTTTGGTTTATAACTTGTCTGTTCTTTACACAAGTATTATTCCTTATTATATTTCTTATTTTTAAAAGAACAAAAACCCGCTTGTTATTCATTATCTTCTTATATATAGTGTCACATATTGAAGGAAGTTATATCTACACATTAGGCGGCTTAGAGCCTTCTCTACATGTATGGATTCCTTGGAATATGGATGTGTCTATGCTTGCCCTTGTATATTATAGTATTGGTTATTATGTTAAACCGTATATAAAACAAATTCCTTCTGCACTTACAGGGCTCTGTATCCTATTGATAATTGGATTTATTACGATTCAGGAACTGAATCTGATGGATTATCATTTAAGTATGAAATATGTATCATATGAACACTATGGTTTGGATATAGTGATTCCACTAGTAATGACTTTTGCATATTGCGGGATATTTCAGCTGATGAAATCCGAAAAAATTCTATCGCTTTTTTCTCTTATTAATAATAAAAGCATGGCTATCATGTATATGCACATAGGAGTTAATAAAATTCTTCTTCAATTTATAGATTATGGAAATGTAATCTATACAATTGTAGGAGTAACAGTACCCCTTTTCGTTACCATATTTGTTCTAGAGAAGAAAGATAAAGTTAGGAATCTCTTCTTAGTCATTATACAAAGGCGTAGTGAATTAAGACGTTCTAAAGGGATGAGAACAGAATAAGTAATGGACCAGAAAAAAATGATAAAAACAACAGTATATAAACAAGTTGCAGCATTGAAGTGATTAGATATGTTTTATAATTATTGTAGATATAGATCCTATAGATGATTTTATAGCAAAACTGCCTTTAGATTTAAGACTATTATTGATGCTCGATGGATTTTTTATTGAACATAGTGAATCTAAATCTTTATTTTATGAGATAGGTAGATAGAAGGAAGAATATAATAGTATCAATAAAATTCAGCCTAATACATTTCTCAAATTTAATAACCAATATAAAGATAAAAGGTATACCAAATAAATGGTATACCTTTTAATCATATTTCTCTTTATTTTTCTTTTAGAACACTATGTAATCGATCTGGATAATTTGTAAACATGCCTGTAGCGCCCCATCCAATTAAAAGTCTCATATCTTCTTTCTCATTGATTGTATAAGGATGGATTAACAAACCATTCTCCCTCGCCTTTTTCATATACGGTTCATTAATAATTAATTCTCCATTATCATTACGTAAATTTGGTCCAATACCAATCGCGTACTCTTTAATAGTTTGGAAATCTTGATTTGTTACGCTTTTAGGAGCATGAGTAACCCCTGACCATTCAATAATCTCATTGTTTTCATTTGGATAATACCAAAGCAGTTGCACTAATGGAATATTTTGATTCATACTATGAATCTTTTTTAAACTTTCTTGACTAAATGATTGAATCATAACACGACTTGAAGACATATTTTGACCAACTAAATTATATTTTTCAAGCAATCCTAATAGTTTTTCTTCCATTCCCGGATACACATCGGGAGATTTTGTTTCAATATAATATTTCATACTTCTTCCATACTTTTGAAATATTTCTTCAAGTGTTGGAACTTTTTGTCCTACATATTCTTGCTTCGCCTTCTCGGGGTAAGCCTCATTGAACCAAGATCCCGCATCTAAACTTTTTATCTCACTTAACGTTTTGTCCCGCACTTCACCTGTCCCATTTGTAGTTCGGTCGACTGAAGTATCATGCATTGCAATCAATTGACCATCTTTTGTTAATTGGATATCTAATTCTAAATAATCCGCTTTCATTTTTTTCACAAGATCATACGAAGCAAAAGTATGCTCAGGAGCATGTCCACTTGCTCCTCGATGAGCAATATTAAAAAACTTATTCGTATTGAATTCATGCTTCTTTTCTGTTTTCGCATCAACTGTTCCCCCGTAAAAAAAACTACCTACTGTAAAGAAAATAAACAAGAAACTTATTATCTTTTTCATGATTTTAAATCCTTCTCCCGAGTTGTAAATTTCAACAAGTTAATGAGATTTACACGAAATAGAAGAATACCCTAAATATTATTATAAGCCTCTAATAAAATTGCAATCTTACAAATAAAATGTAATCTATGTTTCTATCTGTCATTCCCTTCCTCATTGTATAACTAACCAATTATGAAGCATTCTCTACTGTGTTCCCGTACTTCAACAAAAAAGCCATAAAACGTTTCAGAATACATTTGTATTCACAAACAGTTTTATGGCTTGTCTCAAATATCTCCGGCCTTCTATTAACTTGCTGGATTTAATCATAACAAATCTTATAAACTTTGTGAATATTTTTTGTTATATTAATTATAATAAAATGATATTCTATTATAGTAATTAATATGAACTACAAATAAAAACAGATAGAAAATTATAACAACTCATCAGTTACTATCCGCTTATTTATTTTTATCTTCCTTACTACAATTATGAAACGTATTAAATAGATGATCCATTATCTATCTTTCCCTTTTATATATGCTAAAATTGGTATAATACGCATTTAAAATTATTTTGTATTCAAAGATGTGTTACATAGTATGCAATTTAATACCTCTTCAAGTACGAGATCCGGTGTTAAAACAACCTCTTTTGTCTGCCAGCCAATAAATCCATCTGGCCTTACTAATATTGCCCCTTCTGGATTAATTCCATATAGTGTTACAAAAGTGTTATCCTGATCAATAAAATCCCCTTTTTGAGAAACCCGATACACTTCAATGCTGATCCCTAAATGAGATGCAGCCGTACGTGCAGCACTTGACCAAGAATCATGTTCTGACCCAGTAAATAACACAAAACCTCTACCCAATAAATCAAGTATCGAAATTCGCTTTCCTTTATAAGTCCCCCACATATGCGGAGCGCGTGTTCCCGGTCTTCCCTTGAGCTCTAAAATGTCCATTCTGTGTGGAGTCCCATCTTGATCTATTACTGCTGCAGAACGGTACTTATACCCTACAGTAACAGCTAAACTATCCTTATTATTCAAATCTGCTTGTTTATTCATAGCACGGAGTAATATGCTGCTTGCGTAACCCGTGGTTAATTGTACAACTGGATGCCTCTCCTCATGATAAGTATCCAGTAATCTTGGATTCGCTTGACCATGTATAACAGCCGCTAATTTCCAAGCTAAATTATGAGCATCCTGAACACCTGTATTTGAACCATAGCCTCCTGTGGGCGGCATAAGATGAGCTGCATCACCAACTAAGAAAACACGATTATCTTGAAAACGTTCAGCTGTACTTTCTGTCGCTTCCCAAGGTGAAATACTTAATATTTTCACATCAAGATTTGACTTCCCAATGGCTGTTTGAATAATTTGTTGGCAATGCTCTATAGAAAAGTCTTCAGGTGTCTTCCCTTTTGAAGGATTATAGGCTACATGATAAATCCAACGATCCCCATTATTGACTGGAATAAGCGCACCTAAAACCTCAGGGTGTGAAATCATCGTGAAACCAAAGGCATCCCCTTTTATGAAATCACTCAAATCTGCTTTAAAGTAGATGTTTATATAATGGCCTCCTATCGTACCACGACCAGTCGTTGGAATACCTGAATGTTTACGTATCGAACTTTTCGCTCCATCTGCTCCAATTAAATAATTACTATGAATAATTTGTTCCTGTTCCGTCTCATGATTTCGCACAATAGCCGTTACTCCCTTTTCGTCCTGCTTGTAAGAAACAAGTTCATGATTAAACCACATCTTTCCACCTAATCGCCTAGCCTCTAGCAGTAACATCGGTTCTAAAGTAATTTGGTAACAAGCAGTCGTCTTTGATGGACTAATCTTTCTAATCAGCTCGGACAAACTTTCATCATTTTCATTTTGAACCATCTTTATCCTTGTTAATTCTTCATAGTCTGCTTCAGCGATTGTATTTACACTAATCCTTCCACGACAGTTCTCCAGCACCTTTCCAGCAGCACGAATATCCTTTTCTAAACCTAATTCTCGAAATAATTCCATCGTGCGAAAGGTAATCCCTCCTGCTTTTGGGTGAATGGCAGTAGTTGGATGTCTTTCAATAAGTAAATAATCAACTTTATGCTTTGCAAGAAATAATGCTGAGGTTAACCCTGTTAAACCTCCTCCAATAATTAAAACCGGAACATGAATGGATCTCATGTGTATTGCTCCTTTCATATAAAACGCACATAATTTTTACTGAGCTCAGTGGTTTAACTATAATAAGAAAATTCAGAAAAATATAGACTTATTTTTCAAAATCATTTATCATATAGATAGAGTACGCCCCAAAATACATATGGGATCTATATGATGAATTTCTTTATATAAAATAAAGCGTAGTTCAAAACTATATACTATTAACTTGAAAATTAAACTAACTATAAAAACAGAAAAAAGCCACACTCATTATAAATGAGCGCGGCTTTTTCTGTTCTTAATACCCCATCCCTATATGTAATTGATTGTTCATAAGCATTGTTTCACCAAATATAAATCTACATTTTATTATCAATCTTTTTATGATGAGCCGTAAAGTTTGCAATTCCTGAAAATTTATCCAACATTCACAAGCAGTAAAAATCCCACTGATTAATGTTTCACTTTATCTAAAGGTTCTATATCTCAACTTGCCGTCTTAATGCTTCAACACGGACTAAAGAAATTTACATAATGAAAAACATTTACGTTTTGGTTCTATGAATAAAAATGTTACTATATATACCAGAACTATTTGAATAAAACACAACTACTGATGCGCTTTTATTATTCCATTGACTAAAGATGTAACATACATATCTACAAGTACATCACAAAAATGAAGGACAAAGATACAACAATTTTAAATTCTCCCTTCTGTCTACAAATAAAATGGAGAATATTATGAAATACTTTTTATATTATGCTTTAAAAACTAGAATGAAAAAGAAAAGGAGATCCAATGGAAAACAAAAAAGAAACTAAAGAAACCGGATGGAACTTGGACAATAGTTATTCCCGTCTGCCGGAGTCATTTTTTTCTACCCTTAGCCCAAACCCTGTAGCCTTACCAAAATTAGTCATTCTCAATCAGCCTGTGGTAACATCCCTAGGGTTAAACATTAAGGAACTACAAAGCGAAGATGGAGTAGCGGTTCTTGCTGGAAACCGAATTCCCGAAGGTTCTATCCCTCTTGCTCAAGCTTATGCAGGGCATCAATTCGGACATTTCAACAGGCTAGGAGACGGCCGTGCGCTGCTAATCGGCGAACAGATTACTCCTTCAGGTGAACGATTTGATATTCAATTAAAAGGCTCTGGTAGAACACCATACTCCCGCCGTGGAGATGGCCGTGCCGCACTTGGACCAATGTTACGCGAATATATTATCAGCGAAGCGATGCACGCGCTCGGTATTCCTACTACCCGCAGTCTAGCTGTAGTATCAACAGGTGAGTCAATCATACGCGAAACTGCCTTGCCAGGTGCAATTTTGACACGTGTAGCCAGCAGTCATATACGCGTTGGCACATTTCAATACGCAGCAGCAAGCGGTTCAGTTGTGGATCTTAAAGCTTTAGCTGATTATACGATTAAGCGTCATTTTCCAGCTATTCAATCAGATGAAACCCCATATTTAGCACTACTTCAAGAAGTGATGAAGCGACAAGCAAGCCTAATTGCAAAATGGCAACTCGTCGGCTTTATTCACGGAGTGATGAATACCGACAACATGACCATTAGCGGAGAAACCATCGATTACGGTCCTTGCGCCTTTATGGACGAATACGATCCAGCAACTGTATTCAGTTCCATTGATACGCAAGGCCGATATGCCTATGGTAACCAACCATATATTGGTGTATGGAATCTCGCACGATTTGCTGAAACTCTATTACCATTGCTACATGAAGACGAGGAACAAGCTGTCAAGCTAGCCCAAGATGCGATTTCAGATTTCGGTGCACAGTATGAAAATAATTGGCTCGCTGGAATGAAGGCAAAACTAGGTATATTTAACGAAGAGGCACAAGATAGACCCCTTATTGACGAACTCCTGGGTATCATGGAGAAGTATCGCGCGGACTATACCAATACATTCCGTGCATTAACTCTTGATACGCCTGAGGATACCGATTTGTTTAGAAGCTCTGAATTTACTCAGTGGAAGAAAAAATGGCAGGAGAGACTAGACAGACAGCAGGAATCGAAATCCTCTTCTCATCAACTGATGAGGAACAACAATCCTGCGATAATTCCACGAAACCACCGTGTAGAAGAGGCATTAGAGGCCGCAGTAAAACAAGGGGATTACAGCGTGATGGAACGACTGCTTGCGGTTCTTTCAAACCCTTACGCTCACTCTCCTGAACAGTCTGAGTACTGCACACTACCGGCGCCATCATCCCGCCCTTATCGAACTTTTTGTGGTACGTAAGAAAGAATTAAGTTAACACCTTCTCATGATTCACTATTTTTACAATATAACGCTACTCCTTTACCTGATGGAGTAGCATTTTTTCTAATATAATTCAGTTACAAAATAAACCGTTCTTTTAGGCATAATGAATCTAGAGGCCCCTTGCTGTGAATTTTGAATAAAGTTTAATCAAAATATCACTTGAACGCACATTATACTTAATTGTTTTTTTTACCTTTTAAAACACTTACAGGGGTCACAACACATACATGCCCATCAGCCTAAACTTCTTAACAGGAGCAGTATATATATCTTGAATAAAAACATTGAGTATTGCTTTGAAAATCCATTCAGAATCCTATGATACCTTTTATATGATCCCGTAGTGTATAAGATTGAATTCAGGTAATATAAATAATGAATGTTGGAATTGAGAAATGAGGTGAATTCTAGTGAAAAAGTTCGTCGTATCTTTTTTATATACTTTATTAAGTTTAGTAATTTCAATGAATATACTTCAACTATACTATGGTACAGATATTTTTGAAGGAGAAACCTTTATTAATATAATACGAATAACAGTTGTTGTTGGAATTCCTATAGTTTTATTTGGGTGTATTATTGGCGAGATACTGTTTAAATATTTTATTTTACCCATTAAACTCAATTTTATCATTTCTTTATGGTTATATATTCTTTTGGGAGCAGAAATTGTTTTTATATTTGAAATGATATCTGGAGGAGTTCCAACGGTATATGAAAATTTACGTATTGTTGAAATGATGTATTATATGGGATTGGCTATTATTTGCTCTGTTACTTTTTTCATAAGAAGGACTATATATGAATGAAGTTTGAAAAAAAGAAAATAAGGATGCTATTTTGTTAGTAAAGAGTCAATGTACTAACAAAATAGTACCTTCATCAAGCTAAAGCGAATTTGTATCCATAAAACGAAAAAACGCTATTCTTTTTGTAGAAATATGCAGAAAGGATGGCATTTTTTATACTTGGGTATAGTGAATATTTTTGAATTGATGGGCATGTGACGCTACCCCATCACAATCAAGCTAAGAAAAGCAAATACCCCCAAAACGCAAAAATGAGCTGAATTCTCAAAATAACTAACTATAGAGAAAGAAAATTTCAATTTATGGGGGAGACTTCAAAACCGTAGCTTGATAGCGATGGGACAGCCCAATGTGGTAGACCTTTTTTCATTTTGCTTATTCGTGATTAAATTTTTTATTGGCAATCCAATAATACGTTGCAGAGAATATTAGTACAATCCAAACAAGCGTTACTAGTACGTTATCTATTACTTTTGAATTTACTGATCCTGTGATTAAGACTTCCATTGCATGTTTGCTCATACTTGCTGAATTTACAAAATCTATAACTGGATTTAAACCTACAATTATTTTGCAACCTAAAAGGAAAACAATTGAAATTAATGCGATAATACCCTGACTGTTAAAAATAGTACTAATCATCGTTGTAAAAGATACGATAAAAAATACCCATACAAGATAAAATAATAGTGCAGTAATCACATGTGAAAATGGAACATTTGTAAAAAGATAATTTACATATAGATAAGAAGCAAAGTATCCAATTGCTACACTAAAAGCTGCTATCAAATAATTTGATACAATTTTTCCAAATATATACGAAATAACAGTAACAGGTCGTGTTAAAATAAAGGCCAGCATACCATTTTCTTTATCTATTTGAATAATACCCATCATTGAGATTGCAAGAATCATAAGTCCGAGCTGATCAAATTGAGATCCTAACGTACTAGCTAGTACTTCTCCACCTTTTTGAGCTGTCATGCTCGGATCAATTATAATACCCTGACTACCGCCTAATGCTCCCAAAATTGAAGGCAAGTAATGAGTTACTATAGGTTGAGTTATCCCTAAA
>NZ_JAGDQK010000042.1:0-59134 GCF_017498755.1 Bacillus sp. XF8
TGTTTGTTTCGTTCAGTTTTCAAAGAACTCGTTTGCCGCTCATTTGCGACTTCCTTATGTTAACATCTTCATTTTTCAATGTCAACTAAGTTTTTTAAATTTCTTTTTTCGCTTTCTGCTGTTTCGCATCAGCGACGGTTATTAATTTACCATACATTAAACCATATCGTCAATACCTTTTAATAAAAAATTCTTTTTCTTACATAACGGATGCACTCTTCTGCATTTGTTACTCTTCGAAACAAACAAAAAATAATTTTATATCGTTCTTCCATTGTCTTTTTTACGACATCATGTATTCGCTCATCTGCAAAATCAAATAAAAGCTCATCTAACTCTCTCTTCAATAAATATTCTATTTCTTTCTGTTCTTCTTTTGTAATCATAATCCCAAGCAAACTATCACCTCAACAATTACTCATATGTCTATGTATACACAATAACGCAATCCGTTCATCAACTCTAACAACATTGTCATTCTACGCATCACCACTAAAATCAAAAATCAAACTATAACGTCCATTATATCCATTTCCTACGATATTAATCGTTCAGTTCTCTTTTCAACTTTTTGAGCATATAAGTAACTGAAAAGGATTGGACAAAGGGGCGGAGTATTATGTTTTTCTTTTTTATAACAAGTAAACGTAAATTTAAGCACATTAGTTTAATTATTGTACTGTCCTTATTTACAGCATGGCTTCTCTTTTTAAAGACATATTCTCATCAATCTGCTTTTTCAACTGCAACTGGTCCAAAAGTCATTTACAAAGGCGATACCGCAAAAAAACAAGTTGCGTTAACATTCGATATTAGCTGGGGAGATAAAAAGGCGCTTCCGATTCTTGATACTTTAAAAGAAAGAGAAATTAAAAATGCAACTTTCTTCCTCTCTGCAGCATGGGCAGAAAGACACCCAGATATTGTGGAACGGATTATACAGGACGGTCACGAAATTGGCAGTATGGGATATAACTATACATCTTATACTTCTTTGGAAGCGAACGAGATGCGAAGGGATCTTTTACGTTCGCAAGATGTGTTTACAAAGCTTGGCATAAAACAAGTCAAACTCTTGCGACCTCCTAGCGGGGAATTTAATAAAACTGTTCTCAAAGTAGCAGAGTCTCTTGGATATACCGTTGTACACTGGAGTAATAATTCAAACGACTGGAAAAATCCTGGTGTAAATAAAATTGTATCAACAGTTGCTAACAATTTAAGAGGTGGAGACATCGTTTTATTACACGCTTCTGATTCAGCACTTCAAACAAATAAATCTCTACCGCTGCTCCTGCAGAAATTAAAAAGTGATGGTTATGAGCAAGTATCTGTATCACAACTTATTTCTAACACAAATACAAAAAGTAATGACGTAAAGTGAAACTTTAATCAGTGGGGTTTATCTCTCACCTAACTTCTTTGTTTTCGCCGAATTTTGAGGTGGGAGTATTACTGCCCGCAAATAGCAGGCTAAAGTAAAATCTCCCATCTTCTACGTTCCTTCGTTTCTCTAAATTTTAAGCCGGAGTCTTATCGCTTACAAATAGCGAAATAAAAGTCACTCCATACTAAAAAGGGTACAACACTTCATACGAAAGGTGTTGTACCCTTTTTTCACCCTTATCTCCTTAACTAACTGACTTACTTCTTTGTTGTCCTATTAAACGATGTAATATAAGTAACTGATATGCATTACACAACAGAAGTGGTATAACCATTAAATATAACCAATCGGTATCATTAATCCGGAGCGCCGGTACCCATTCAAGGATTGTTACGACAACCATAAAAAATAAAGCGGGTATAAATGCTTTTTTATTCGTCTCTTTACTCTTTATATAGGCTACAATCGCTCCAAATAAAAACAATATTCCAGCCACAAGAATATTATTCCCAAACGAAACATCACCATTTGCAACGAGTACCGATCTTAAATAAACAAAATCAAACAGTACAAATGCAATAAAAAAGAGCTGAACTGCGTTCCAAAGAGAAGACGACCGAAACATTCCTAGTCCAAAACGATGAACTGTTAAATACGCGAAAAAGCCCATTTGACTAATTACACTAAAAATAAAACCAACACCCAGTAACCAAAAAGAAATCATTAAAATTTCTTTACCGTCAAAATTTTGAAAAAATTTAACGTACTTGTCCCAACCTAAAATAAAACCAATAAGGATTGTACTAATCCCCCCAAGCAGCAGCGTCGTTAAAAATAGTCGTACCCATTTTCGGCTATTCACAACCCATCCCCCATTATTTATATATTTCTACTTAAATTGTAACAATGACAATTTCAAAAAGCTAGCCATGAACATGTATAAATTCCTCGAAGATATTTATATTAAAAAAGAGAACTGTGTTGAAAGGAGCTCCAGCTAATGAAACGGATGCTGCTCATTTTGGTTTCTTCGATTCTTTTTATCACACTTGTTGCCTGTGCACAAGGAAAAGAAGAGAAATCCGAATTAGATTACGATCAAACAAAGAAGATGATTGTCGATATTTTAAAAACCGATCAAGGAAAGAAAGCAATCCAAGATGTATTAACTGACGAAAAAATGAAACAAGCACTTATATTAGATGAAACTGTAGTAAAAAAAACAATCGAAGATGCCATGGTATCCGAAAAAGGGCAACAATTTTGGGAAAAGTTATTTAAAGATCCCGAGTTTTCAGCGAAATTCGCAAAAAGTATGGGAAAAGAACAAACTACCTTAATGAAAACTCTGTTAAAAGACCCTGAATACCAAGCAGGCGTTATAGAAATTATGAAAAATCCCGAAGTGCAAAAAATAATGCAACAAACAATGAAAAGCAAAGAATACCGTCAATATTTACAACAAGTATTAACAGAATCTGCTGAAAGTCCACTCTTCCAAGTTAAGATGATTGACATTATTAGCAAGGCCATCGAAAAGGCTGAAAAAGGTGGCGGAGCTGAGAAAAAAGAAGGCGGAGCACAAGACGAAAAGCAAGAACAAAAATAAAGCGAATCTCTACACATAATAATTTCCCCACCTCTACATATATAGGGCGGGGAAATTCTCTACTTGAGATGTTTATTTTTGTTTAACTGATGTTCTATCAATAACTTGCTCAGCTATCGTCCGATAGATGACACCTGTTTTATGTGTATCCTCGTATACTGATGGTGCAAAATCCTCTTTATTCCAATCTGGTTGCTGAAGTGGAATTCGTCCTAATACATCTGTTTGTAATTCTGCGGCTAATTTATCTCCCCCGCCTTTTCCAAACACATACTCTTTCTCACCGGTTACTTTACTTTCGAAGTAAGCCATATTTTCAACAACTCCAAGAATACTATGTTCAGTACGCAAAGCCATTGCACCTGCACGAGCTGCTACAAATGCCGCTGTTGGATGAGGCGTTGTTACAATAATTTCTTTACAAGATGGTAGCATCGAGTGAACATCTAAGGCCACATCCCCTGTACCTGGTGGCAAGTCTAATACTAAGTAGTCTAAATCGCCCCATTCTACCTCTGTGAAAAAGTGATTTAACATTTTACCAAGCATTGGGCCTCTCCAAATAACAGGAGCATTGTCTTCTACAAAGAAGCCCATCGAAATTACTTTTACCCCTAAACGCTCTACAGGAATAATTTTATCGCCCCTTACGATTGGACGTTTTTCGATTCCCATCATATCAGGCACACTAAAGCCATATATATCAGCGTCAATAATACCAACTTTCTTTCCTAAACGAGCTAATGAAATCGCAAGGTTAACAGAAACAGTCGATTTACCAACCCCACCTTTTCCACTTGCAACTGCTAAAAATGTTGTTTTAGAATGCGGTGATAATAAAGATTGACTTGCTTGCTCTTCCACAGGTGGTGCAAACTGCGCTAACTCGTCCTCTGTAAATTCAGCAAAACGCAAGCCAACCGTTGCTGCTCCAAGTTCTTTTACAAGTTTCACAATAGCCGACTGCAATTGCATTTGTTCAGCAGTCCCTGTTTTTACAATTGCAATTTTAACACTGACATGCTCTTTCTCAGGCTTTACAGTTACCTCTTTAATTGCATTTGTTTCTTTTAATGTTTTATGTAGAAATGGATCGGTAATCCCTTCAAGCGCTTTCACTACTTGCTCTTTCGTTACCATAATTAGCCCAGCCCCCTGTATGAAAAATAAAGTAATGTTAAATGAATTGGGTTTGTATATTTGCATTCCAAGAATAAATGCGTTTTCATTTCCAGTATAACATATTTTCCGAAAACTTCGTTAACGAGAGGAATTCAAAAATCCCCCTTATTCAGGAGGATTTCCCTTTTCCGTAAAATAACGTAGTATTCCACGGTATATTGCAGCTGCCACCTTTTGCTGATATTTCTCTGAATTTAACATATATCGTTCATTTACATTCGATAAAAATCCAGCTTCAATTAAAGCTCCCGGTGTTTTCGCATACTTAAGCAAATAAACATGAGAGATTGTTTTAGCCGAACGATTTGTATTTTCTAAACTCGTTCGTAATTCAGCCTGTATAAACTTCGCTGCTCGTTCATTTTCAATTAAAGAGCGATAGTAAAACGTTTGTGCCCCTTTGGACCCACTACTCGGCAAGGCATTTAAATGAATGCTCGCAAAAAAGTCCACATCGGGCTTATTAATAATTTCTACACGCTTTTTTAAATCCTCCGCTTTACGTCTACTATATGATTTTGTGCTTTTATCAGCTAAATCATAATCTCCCTCTCTCGTCAAAATAACTAAAGCTCCTTGCTCCTGCAAATAATCTTGTACCATTTTTGTAATTTCAAGCGTAATATCTTTTTCTACAATGTCTTTCCCACCAACCGCTCCTCCATCTGGTCCACCATGTCCAGCATCTAGTACAATTACTTTCCCAGATAAGGGTAAGTTCCACGCTCGCCACGACTTTGTAATTTGAAATTCTTGTTTTACCAAGAAAAACAGCACAACTGCAGCAAGCATAAAAGAGATAATTCGAATTCTCTTCATACCTTTCCTCCTCTAGCTAGTCCCTCTAATTACTTATATGGGACAAGAGGAAAGTTTATGCTTTTCTTAATGCAGCTTTAAGCGATATCTTCTTTCACCCTTTTCGTATCCCTCACGCCACCATGAACTAATAAATTGCGCACAGGATTCATAAAGTAATTCCTCGTCTTTTAATTCTATCTCTCTTACCGCCATACTCGTTAAAAAGTGAAATAACATTTCCGTTAATTGCTGCTCTTCTTCTAAAGCTCTATATTTTACATCAAAAAACGATTCTCCATAATAACCAAATTTGCTATATCTTGCTCCTAATAAGTACGATTCAATTCCTAATTCGATACAATAATCTTCGTACTGACGATGAAGTTCCTTCATATCAAAAGCATCACGGATATTTGATCGTAATGTTTTTAGTGATAATTCACGCAGCATCTTTCGTTCATATTTCAACTGCTTTTCTTTTTGTTTTTCTTGTAAGCTAACAATGACATTCATAGTATTTATAAACCTCCCTAATACGTATTAGTCTAAGCTTCTAAAGAAGAAGCATACGTGAGAAGGTAGCACTAAAATATTCCAAGCTATAATAAGAGGACTAAAAATAATTGAGGGTGATTACATAAATAATAAACAACATAAAACCTTTCTTTTTAGTTGGGAGAGAGCATCCAGCCATGATTGCATAGAAACGTTCAGATCCTTTTTCTACCTCATGCCAAAGAACCATACGAGTGCAGGTTACCTTTTACTCTTCGTAGCAGCGACTTATATGCTAAAAATCAAAATGTATTTATCCCGCAAACTCACAATGGATGATAGGAGTTTCACTTTATATAGTTCCATTAAGCATAATAAAAAACCCCAGCCAAATAGCTGGGGTTTGAAGTTCGCAAAAATTAACGTTTTGAGAACTGAGGTGCACGACGTGCGCCTTTAAGACCGTATTTTTTACGCTCTTTCATACGTGCGTCACGAGTTAATAGACCTGCACGTTTTAATGTTAGACGGTATTCTGGGTCAGCTTTTAATAAAGCGCGAGAAATACCGTGACGAATAGCACCAGCTTGACCAGTGTATCCACCACCATTTACGTTTACAAGTACATCGTAGTTACCTAAAGTTTCTGTTGCAACTAGAGGTTGTTTCACTACTTCACGTAATGCAGCAAATGGGATATAGTTTTCAAAATCACGACCGTTAATGATAACGCGTCCTTCGCCTGGAACTAGGCGTACGCGCGCTACTGAACTCTTACGACGTCCAGTACCATAGTATTGAACCTGTGCCAAAGTAAGCCCTCCTTTAATTAATTATCCGCGAAGTTCGTAAACTTCTGGTTTTTGTGCTTGGTGTGGATGCTCTGCTCCAGCATACACATTTAATTTTTTAGACACTTGACGTCCTAAACGTCCTTTTGGAAGCATGCCTTTAATTGCAAGCTCTAACATTTGTACAGGGTAGTTTGTACGCATTTCTAGAGCTGTTCTTTGTTTAAGTCCACCTGGGTGGTTAGTGTGACGGTAGTAAATTTTATCGTTTAATTTATTACCTGTTAAATGAATTTTCTCAGCGTTAATAATAATTACATGATCACCCGTGTCAACGTGTGGTGTAAATGTTGGTTTGTTTTTACCACGTAAAATGGATGCTACTTCACTAGCTAGGCGACCTAAAGTTTGACCTTCAGCGTCAACCACATACCATTTACGCTCAACTTCGTTAGCTTTTGCCATAAAAGTCGTACGCATGTGTTTCCCTCCTCGTTATCTTTTCCATAGAAAAAATCTATTGTTTATCTTAAACACGATTTCCTTCCGGGGCTAATCGTGGTTTTAGAAACAATACCATATGTTATGATATCCTTTTGAGTTTCTAATGTCAAGCAAATGTTACACCAGGATTAGTTGTTATAGTTTACCTGCCATAAATAAAGCCCATGCCCCGGCACCATCTTCCCTGCAAAACGACGATCTTGTTTTTCTAAAATCTCCGGAATGCCGCCTGGATCAATCTTGCCTTGTCCTACGCTAAGCAACGTACCAACAATAATTCGAACCATATTATATAAAAATCCATTGCCTACAAAACGAAAAATTAATTCATCATCTTGTTCAATTAAATCTATTTCATAAATTGTGCGCACTTTATCTTTTTTATCAGTTTTTGCCGAACAAAATGAAGTAAAATCATGCGTTCCAATAAAATAAGGAATTGCCTTCCGAATAGATTCTATTTCCAATGGGTATGGATACTGATATACGTAATTTCTACGGAATACATCCGCCGTTTTTGATAATAATACACGATAACGATATTCTTTTTTCTCAACACCGTAGCGCGCATGGAAATCCTCTGTTTTTTTCTCTACTTGCAGGACAACAATATCGTCTGGCAGCATCGTGTTTAAAGCATTCATCCATTGCCATTCTTCAAGAGATAATGATGTATCAAAATGAATCACCTGTCCTCTTGCATGAACAGTAGAATCTGTCCGCCCTGATGCTTGAACACGAACAGGCTCTCCTTTATGCAATTTTTGCAGTGCTTTCTCTATTTCTTGTTGCACAGTACGATGCTGCGGTTGAATTTGATAACCGCAAAAATTGATGCCATCATATGCAACTGTACATTTTATTCTTTCCATTTCTCTATTCTCCATTACGATCGCACCCATGCTAGAATACACGCTAAACAAAGTAAACTCACTATCGTCAACGTATCACTTGTTTTCCAGCGTAGCTGCCTAAATTTAGTACGTCCTTCACCACTTTGATACCCACGTGCTTCCATTGCAATTGCTAAGTCCTCAGCACGTTTAAAAGCACTAATAAAAAGCGGCACAAGTAAAGAAATAACCGCCTTTAATCGATCTTTTATCGGTCCACCAGCAAAATCAATACCACGGGATGCTTGTGCTTTCATAATTTTACTCGTCTCATCCATTAATGTTGGGATAAAACGAAGAGAAATAGACATCATTAATGCGATTTCATGAACAGGAACCTTTATACGCTTTAATGGCTTTAACAACGTTTCCATACCATCGGTAATTTCAATTGGTGTTGTTGTTAATGTTAATAATGTAGTCATTAAAATAATGACAAAGAAGCGTATAGAAATATATATTCCTTGCTCTAATCCCTTTTCATGTATCGAAAACCAACCAAGCTGGAACAGTACATCTCCTTCTTTATTTGTAAAAATATGCAGAAAAAATGTAAAAAGAAAAATCCATAAGATTGGTTTTAAGCCCGAAAGTACATAACGAATCGGCACTTTTGCAAAAAATAAAGCAATGAGTGCATATAAAAATAAAAATCCATATGAAATCGCATTATTTGCTAAAAAGACAACAAATACATATAAAAAGACAATCAACAGCTTCGTACGTGGATCAAGTTGATGAATGAGCGACCTGCCTGGAATATATCTCCCAATAATCAACTGCTGCATGATTCATGACCACCTTTTCGTAACACCTGTACAACTTCATGAGTAAGATCCTCTAAAGATAAGGTAGCCTTTGGAATCGTAATACCAAACTTCTCTTCAATTGCACGTTTATACTTTAAAGACATTGGAAGGCCCACACCGATTTGTTCTAACTCATCTGCATGTAAGAATACTTCCTCTGCTGTTCCTTGCAAAAAGACCGTTCCTTTATGCATAACCACAATTTGATCTGCATACTTGGCAGCATCCTCCATATTATGAGTAACTAGGATTACTGTCAAACCCTGCTCCTTATGAAGCTTATAAAACATCTCCATAAGCTCTTGCTGTCCCTTAGGGTCAAGCCCTGCTGTCGGTTCGTCTAATACGAGAACTTCAGGTTCCATTGCAAGTACACCCGCTATTGCAACACGTCTCATCTGTCCACCACTTAACTCAAATGGAGAACGCGCTAATAGCTCTGGATCCAATCCTACAAGCTCAATTGCATCCCTTGCCTTTTGTCTTGCCTCTTCTTCCGATACTCCGAAATTTGAGGGTCCAAAACAAATATCTTTCTCAACTGTTTCTTCAAATAACTGATGCTCTGGAAATTGAAAGACAACCCCTACTTTTTTTCGTAGTGGCTTTAATTTCTTTTCTTTCTTTTGCGAGGAAATCAAATGCTTCCCAATTTGGACCGTACCGTTTGTCGGCTGCAATAAACCATTTAAATGTTGAATCATCGTTGATTTGCCCGAACCAGTATGACCGATAATGGCATAATACCCTCCACTTGGAAACGACACGTTTACATCATAAAGCGCGCGTCTTTCAAATGGAGTTTTATATTGATAACGATGCTCTACTGTTTGGAATGTAATCTCCAAAGTTCGTTCACCAAACTTTCCATTGTAAGATGCGTATTCTGCAGTGGAATTTCATTTCTTTTTAATAATTCTGCTATTTTTACCGAGAATGGTACATCTAACCCAATTTCCCTAAGCATATAAGAGGACTTAAAAATTTGCTCTGGTGTACCTTCCTCTAATATTTCTCCCCGATTCAAAATGATAACACGGTCTGACTGTGCAGCTTCTTCCAAATCGTGGGTAATCGATAAAACGGTAATACCTTTTGTATCCACAAGCTTCCTAACTGTTTCAATTACTTCACGTCGTCCTTGTGGATCTAACATCGATGTTGCTTCATCCAATATTAAAATAGATGGTTGCAATGCTAGCACACCTGCAATCGCAACACGTTGCTTTTGTCCACCAGATAACGAATGAGGCTCTTCGTTCAGAAACCCTTCCATTCGAACCATCTGCAGCGCTTGATTCATCCGTTCTACCATCTGTTTCCGAGGCATTCCGATATTTTCAAGACCAAATGCAACATCATCTTGCACTGTTGTCCCAACAAATTGATTATCTGGGTTTTGAAATACCATACCTATTTGTTTTCGAATATCCCATACCGTCTCTTCAGATAAAATCATTGCATCATTTACAACAATCGTTCCTGATTCCGGTAAAAATAAACCATTTAATAATTTTGCAAGTGTAGACTTTCCTGAACCATTTTGTCCAATTACAGAAACCCATTCTCCCTCATATAAAGAGAATGATACGTCTTTTAACGCATAAGAAGTTGCCCCGGGATATTGAAATGATATATTTTGCGTGCGAAGTTTCTCGTTTTTCAATGCAAGGCACCCTCTCTCATTACTCCACCAAGTTAGCCTATTTTCTATATTTAAAAAAAAAGGGCCACGACCAGTTACTTGAAAAGAACTGTCCTGCCCTTTTAATTATCATTATACTAACTCGATAATTACCATTGGTGCTGCGTCTCCGCGACGTGGACCAATTTTTGCAATACGAGTGTATCCGCCTTGACGCTCAGCATAGCGTGGAGCTACATCAGCGAATAATTTTTGAAGTGCATCTTGACCAGTCTCAGCGTTAGCAACTTCATTGCGGATGAAAGATGCAGCTTGACGGCGAGCATGAAGATCTCCGCGTTTACCTAAAGTGATCATTTTTTCCACTACAGAACGAAGTTCTTTTGCACGAGTTTCTGTCGTTTGGATGCGCTCGTTGATAATTAAATCAGTAGCTAAGTCACGTAACATAGCTTTACGTTGCGCACTTGTACGGCCTAATTTTCTGTATGCCATTCGTAGTTCCCTCCTTTGTTGATGAGATTAAATCCTCAGTCGTCTTTACGTAAGCCTAAACCTAATTCCTCAAGCTTGTGCTTAACTTCTTCTAAGGATTTACGTCCTAAGTTACGAACTTTCATCATATCTTCTTCTGTTTTGTTCGCAAGCTCTTGTACAGTATTAATTCCTGCACGTTTTAAGCAATTATAAGAACGAACAGAAAGATCAAGTTCTTCGATAGTCATCTCTAGAACTTTTTCTTTTTGATCTTCTTCCTTCTCGACCATAATCTCAGCATTTTGTGCTTCATCAGTTAAACCAACGAAGATGTTTAAATGCTCAGTTAAGATTTTGGCACCTAAAGAGATAGCTTCTTTTGGCCCGATGCTTCCATCCGTCCATACATCAAGCGTAAGCTTATCATAATTTGCCACTTGTCCGACACGTGTCTTTTCCACTTGGTAAGTCACACGTGATACTGGAGTATAAATAGAATCAATAGGAATAACTCCTATTGGTTGATCTTCGCTTTTATTTGCATCAGCTGGCGTATACCCACGGCCACGCTTTGCAGTTAAACGCACGCGGAAATGCGCATCTTTTGCTAACGTCGCAATGTATAAATCTGGATTTAAGATTTCAACATCACTATCGTGAGTAATATCAGCAGCTGTGACAATACCTTCGCCCTGTACATCGATTTCCAACGTCTTCTCTTCTTCAGAGTAGATTTTAAGAGCTAACTTTTTCAAGTTTAAGATGATCGTTGTAACGTCTTCTACTACGCCCTCAACTGTTGAAAATTCGTGTAATACGCCATCGATTTGGATAGCAGTTACAGCGGCACCAGGGAGTGAGGATAAAAGAATACGACGTAAGGAGTTACCCAAAGTAGTACCATATCCACGCTCAAGCGGTTCAATCACGAATTTACCATACTTAGCATCTTCGTTAAGTTCAACCGTTTCGATTTTCGGTTTTTCAATTTCAATCATTAACTAAACCCTCCTTCAAAACGTCGAAACCCCGGCTAAACAAAGGAAAAACCTCTGTCTAACCGAAAGTCCCCCTTAGGCAGTTCCCGATTGTGCACAACAAGCGATGTTTCTGTACGAAATTTCTCGATAATGCATCATATCCATTATAGACAAAAGGGAAAATTCTATACAGAAAAATTAAACACGACGACGTTTTGGCGGACGACATCCATTATGAGGAACTGGAGTAACATCTCTAATTGCTGTTACTTCTAGACCTGCAGCTTGAAGAGCACGAATTGCAGCTTCACGACCAGCACCAGGACCTTTTACAGTAACCTCTAAAGTTTTTAAACCGTGCTCCATTGCAACTTTAGCAGCAGTTTCAGCAGCCATTTGCGCAGCGAATGGAGTAGATTTACGAGATCCACGGAAACCAAGTGCACCAGCACTAGACCAAGAAAGCGCGTTACCGTGAGTGTCTGTAAGTGTTACGATTGTGTTGTTGAAAGTAGAACGAATATGAGCTACACCAGCTTCAATATTCTTTTTCACACGTTTTTTACGAGTGTTTGTTTTACGTGCCATTGTTAGTTCAACCTCCTTTACTTATTATTTCTTTTTATTTGCTACTGTACGACGTGGACCTTTACGTGTACGAGCATTGTTTTTAGAGTTTTGACCACGAACTGGTAAACCACGACGGTGACGAAGACCACGGTAAGAACCGATCTCCATTAGACGTTTAATGTTAAGAGATACTTCACGACGAAGGTCTCCCTCAACTTTAATACGATCGATGATATCACGGATACGTCCTAATTCGTCTTCCGTTAAATCACGAACTCGTGTTTCTTCAGAAACACCAGCTTCAGCAAGAATTTTTTCAGCAGTTGTGCGACCAATGCCGAATACGTAAGTTAAAGAAATAACAACGCGTTTGTCACGAGGAATATCTACACCTGCGATACGTGCCATTCCGAATGCACCTCCTTCTGATTAACCTTGTTTTTGTTTATGTTTAGGGTTTTCACAAATAACCATTACTTTTCCACGTCTACGAATAACTTTACATTTTTCGCAGATTGGTTTAACTGACGGTCTTACTTTCATGTCTCGAACCTCCTTAAAGATTACGGAGTGCTATATTATTTAAAACGGTACGTAATACGACCACGATTTAAATCGTACGGAGATAATTCTACCGTAACTTTGTCTCCTGGTAAAATACGAATGAAGTTCATACGGATTTTACCAGAAACGTGAGCCAATACGACATGCCCATTCTCTAATTCTACTTTGAACATAGCATTTGGCAACGTTTCAAGAACGGTACCTTCGACTTCAATTACATCATCTTTAGCCATTCAATAGTTCTCCCTTCTTCAAATCAGTAACATTTTACACTGCTCTGAAATCCCGGAGAGCCAGCTACTTATAAAGTGGTAAGGATTTCGTATCCTGCTTCTGTAAGAGCAATCGTGTGCTCGAAGTGGGCACACCATTTACCATCTACCGTTACCACTGTCCAGTCATCAGATAGTGTTTTTACATATCGTCTTCCTTGGTTCACCATCGGCTCAACACAGATAACCATTCCCGGCTTTAATCTAGGACCTTTATTTGGTGGACCATAGTGCGGGATTTGAGGGTCTTCATGTAAGTCTTGCCCGATTCCGTGACCAACATACTCCCTAACGATCGAGAATCCATTATCTTCAGCATACGTTTGAACCGCATGTGAGATATTCGATAATCTTTCGCCTGGTTTTATTTGTTCTAGACCAAGATACAACGATTTTTCTGTGACATCAAGTAGCTTTTGAACAGATTCAGAAATGTTTCCTACTGGATACGTCCATGCAGAATCTCCATGGTACCCATTGTATTTCGCACCAATATCGATACTGATGATATCGCCTGCTTGGAGCTTGCGCTTTCCTGGAATCCCATGTACAAGCTCTTCATTTACAGAAGCACAGATGCTTCCCGGAAATCCGTTGTATCCTTTAAAAGATGGCGTAGCACCATATTTTCGAATCGTCTTTTCCGCTATTTGATCGAGCTCTTTCGTTGTAATTCCTGGAGCAATATGCTTTTTCAACTCTTGATGAGTTAAAGCAACGATCTTGCCCGCTTCTCGCATGATTTCTATCTCGCGAGGAGTTTTGCAAATGATCATTACGCTAAGCCTCCGATGAGAACATCGATATCAGCAAATACTTTATTGATATCTTGCTCACCATTAATGCTTTGTAAGTAACCAAGCTCTTCATAGAAATCAAGCAAAGGTTTTGTTTGCTTAATATTTACATCTAAACGATTCGCTACAGTTTCTTCATTGTCATCAGAGCGTTGATATAATTCGCCACCACATTTATCGCACACATCAGCTTTTGCTGGTGGATTGAATTCTAAGTGATAAGTCGCACCGCACTCTTTACAAATGCGACGGCCTGTAAGACGTTTTAATAGCAATCCTGAATCCACATTAATGTTTAAAACATAGTCGATTTTTTTGCCAAGATCTTTCATTATCTCTTCAAGAGCAGATGCTTGTGCAACTGTTCGTGGGAAACCGTCTAACAAGAAGCCTTTAACACAGTCTTCTTGGCTTAAACGTTCACGAACGATTCCGATTGTAACTTCATCTGGAACAAGGGCACCTTTATCAATAAAAGATTTTGCTTGTAAACCAAGTTCAGTTTCAGCCTTCATAGCTGCACGGAACATATCTCCTGTTGAGATGTGAGGGATGTTATACTTGGCAACAATCTGTTCGGCTTGTGTACCTTTACCAGCACCAGGAAGCCCCATTAAAATTAAGTTCATCTTTGTTCCCCCTCGTAATGAGCATGTAGGGAAGATTCATCTTCCCACTTACTCACTGCTTGATAAACCCTTTGTAATGGCGTTTTACCAGTTGGCTTTCTAGCTGCTTCATTGTTTCTAAAGCAACGCCGACAACAATTAACATACTCGTTCCACCAATCTGTGCAGATGGAGGAAGGTTCCCAAGTTTAGTAAATATAACTGGTAGAATAGCAATCGCTGCTAGGAAAATAGATCCTACAAAGGTCAAACGATACAAGATTTTTGTTAGATATTGTTCTGTATTCTTACCCGGACGAATACCTGGAACATATCCACCTTGCTTGTTTAAGTTCTCTGACATTTGTTCTGGATTAACCTGAACAAATGCATAGAAATATGTGAAGGCTACAATGAGCGCAACATATATTATCATCCCCACTGGGTGAGAATAGTTAAAGTTTGCAATGATCCACTGCGACACATCGTGTTTCGGGAAGAACTGTGCAATAGTTGGAGGTGTAATTAAGAATGAAACAGCAAAAATTACTGGAATAACACCCGCACTATTTACCTTAAGCGGTAAATGTGTGTTTTGTGCTCCAGTATAACTACCATTTCCTCCTGTTACACGCTTCGCATATTGAATTGGGATCTTTCTAACAGCTTGTTGAATGAAGATAACTCCAACAACAACTGCTAGCACAGCTAGTAAAATCAATACAACTTTAACGATACTCATGAACAGTTGATCTCCGACATTTTGAAACTGTTGTTGATACACTTGAGATATTACACTTGGGATCGCCGCGGCAATACCACCAAAGATAAGGATGGAAATACCATTACCTACACCTTTAGCTGTAATCTGTTCACCTAACCACATTAAAAATGCAGTACCAGCAGTCAGTACCGTAGCAATGTATAAATAAGTGCTCCAACCTGGATTCAAAATTAACTGCCCACCTACCATACCGTTAAAACCGATTGACATACCAAACCCCTGAATAAACGCAAGAACAATCGTAAAGTAACGCGTGAATTGTGTTAATTTACGACGGCCCATTTCGCCTTGCTTCGACCATTCCGAAAATTTAGGAACAACATCCATCTGCAATAATTGCACGATGATGGATGCTGTAATATACGGCATGATTCCCATCGCAAAGATGGAGAAGTTTTTCAAAGCGCCACCGCCAAATGTATTTAGGATTCCTAATGCATTTAACTGATCTTGTGCCTTCAGTACGTCTCCATTTGTAAATGGCACTGGGATAAACGTGCCAATCCTGAATACGATTAACATCGCTAAAGTGAATAATATTTTACGTCTTATCTCAGCAACGCGCATAAAGTTGGAGATTGTACGAAACATTAGATCACCTCAACTGTTCCGCCAGCTGCTTCAATTGCTTCTTTAGCACTTGAAGAGAACTTGTGCGCTTTAACAGTTAGTTTTTTCTCAACTGCTCCGCTTGCAAGAACTTTAACACCGTCATTTAACTTGCTGATAACGCCAGTTTCCAGCAATAATTCAGGTGTTACTTCTGTACCATCTTCAAAACGATTTAACGTCGCTAAGTTTACAATAGCAAACTCTTTGCGGTTAATGTTTGTGAAGCCGCGTTTTGGTAAACGACGGAATAATGGAGTTTGACCACCTTCGAAGCCAAGACGAACACCACCGCCAGAACGAGCGTTTTGTCCTTTATGACCTTTACCAGCAGTTTTACCGTTACCAGAACCGATACCGCGACCGACACGGTTACGTACTTTACGAGAACCTTCTGCAGGTTTTAATTCATGAAGTTTCATTCCCAGGCACCTCCTTATATTAATGAGTTATCCTTAAGCTTCTTTTACAGTTACAAGGTGAGAAACTTTGTTGATCATACCAAGAATAGCAGGAGTTTCTTCCTTAACTACAGTTGAATTCAACTTTTTAAGACCTAAAGCTTCTACAGTCGCACGTTGATCTTGTGGACGACCAATTACACTACGAGTGAGGGTAATTTCTAACTTTTTCGCCATTTGTTTTCCCTCCTTCTTAACCTAGTAGCTCTTCTACAGATTTACCGCGTAATTTTGCAACATCTTCAGCACGCTTAAGTTCGCTTAATCCGTTCACAGTAGCGCGAATCATGTTAATTGGTGTGTTAGAACCAAGAGATTTCGAAAGAATATCTTGTACACCAGCTAATTCAAGAACCGCACGAACTGGTCCACCAGCGATTACTCCAGTACCTTCAGCAGCAGGTTTTAAGAATACTTCACCAGCACCGAAATGTCCGATGATTTCGTGTGGAATTGATGTACCAACTAATGGTACTTCGATTAAGTTTTTCTTAGCATCTTCGATAGCTTTGCGAATAGCATCTGGTACCTCTTGAGCTTTACCAGTACCGAATCCAACATGACCGTTTTTATCACCAACTACAACTAGTGCAGCAAAGCGGAAACGACGACCACCCTTAACAACTTTCGCAACACGGTTTATCGTAACTACACGTTCTTCAAGTTCTAATTTACTTGGGTCAATGCGACGCATCAATTTTCCCTCCTTTGACCATTAAAATTGTAATCCAGCCTCACGAGCAGCTTCAGCTAGAGCTTTAACACGGCCATGGTATAAGTAACCACCGCGATCAAATACTACTTCTTTAACACCCTTCTCTACAGCACGCTTAGCAACTAATTCGCCAACTTTCGTAGCAGCTTCAGTGTTGCCTGTACCGTTAAGAGCAAGGTCTTTATCAAGAGTAGATGCACTTACTAATGTTACACCATTCACATCATCAATAACTTGAGCGTAAATGTGTTGATTAGAACGGAACACGTTTAAACGTGGACGCTCTGCAGTACCAGTAAGTTTAGCACGTACACGTGCATGTCTTTTCTTACGAGTCGCATTTTTATCAGCTTTAGTGATCATTCTTGTCACTCCTTTCTTTCACCTAACGGGCTTACTTAGCAGTTTTACCTTCTTTACGACGTACAACTTCACCTTCGTAACGAATTCCTTTACCTTTGTAAGGTTCTGGAGCACGTACAGCACGAACGTTAGCAGCGAATTCGCCGACACGTTGTTTGTCGATACCTTTAATCACGATCTTAGTTGGAGCAGGAACTTCAACTTCAAGACCCGCTTCAGGAGTCATTTCAACTGGGTGAGAGTAACCTACGTTTAATACAAGTTTGTTACCTTGTTTTTGAGCACGGTAACCAACCCCGATTAATTCAAGTCCGCGAGCGAAACCTGTAGTTACACCTTCAACCATGTTTCCTAGTAAAGCACGAGTTGTACCGTGTAATGCACGGTGTTCCTTCTGTTCAGATGGACGCTCAACTGTTAAGATGTTTTCTTCAATTTTGATAGCCATATCAGCATTGAATGTACGAGTTAATTCACCTTTAGGTCCTTTTACTGTTACAGTATTGTTTTCTGCTACTGTGATAGTAACACCTGCAGGGATTTCAAGAATCTTTTTACCAATACGAGACATGTTGTCACACCTCCGTTCGTTTCAATATTAATTACCAAACGTATGCTACTACTTCTCCACCAGTTTGTAATTGACGAGCGTCTTTGTCCGTCATTACTCCCTTAGATGTAGAAACAAGAGCGATACCTAATCCGTTAAGTACGCGTGGTACTTCATCAGCTTTAGCGTAAACGCGTAAGCCAGGTTTACTGATACGTTTTAATCCAGTGATTACACGTTCGTTGTTTGCACCATATTTCAGGAAAATACGAAGGATACCTTGTTTGTTATCCTCGATGTATTCTACATCACGAATGAAACCTTCACGTTTTAAAAGTTCAGCGATCTCTTTTTTGATTTTAGAAGCAGGAACCTCTAATTTCTCATGACGTACCATGTTCGCATTACGGATGCGAGTAAGCATATCTGCAATTGGATCTGTCATCACCATGTGTTTTACCTCCTTCCCATTTGTGGGTTTTACCAACTAGCTTTTTTAACACCAGGAATTTGACCTTTATATGCAAGTTCACGGAAACAAATACGGCAAAGTTTAAATTTGCGGTATACAGAATGCGGACGACCGCAGCGCTCGCAACGTGTATACTCTTGTACTTTAAACTTAGGAGTACGCTTTTGTTTCGCAATCATAGATTTTTTAGCCACGTTTTCGCCTCCTCTACTTAGCGTTGGCTTCCATTATTTTTGGAATGGCATACCGAATTGTGTTAAAAGTTCACGAGCTTCTTCGTCAGTGTTCGCTGTAGTAACGATTACGATGTCCATACCGCGGACTTTGCTTACTTTATCATAATCGATCTCAGGGAAAATAAGTTGCTCTTTAACACCTAATGTATAGTTACCACGACCATCGAAAGATTTCTTAGATACACCACGGAAATCACGTACACGTGGTAAAGAAACAGATACTAATTTGTCGAAGAACTCATACATTTGCTCGCCGCGTAAAGTAACTTTCGCACCAATAGGCATTCCTTCACGAAGACGGAAACCTGCGATAGATTTTTTCGCGCGAGTGATAACAGGTTTTTGACCTGCGATTTGAGTTAATTCTTCTACAGCATTGTCTAATGCTTTAGAGTTTGCTACCGCATCACCAACACCAGTGTTGATAACGATCTTTTCGATCTTCGGTACTTGCATTACAGATTTATAGTTAAACTTGCTCATTAGAGCAGGAGTAATTTCCTTTTGGAACTTCTCTTTAAGGCGATTCAATGAAGTGACCTCCTTTCTTAAGAAAATTATTTATCTAATAATTCACCAGATTTTTTTGCAATACGAACTTTTTTACCATCTTCCACTTTGAAGCCTACGCGAGTAGGTTCACCAGTTTTCGGATCTAATGGCATAACATTAGAAACGTGGATAGGTGCTTCTTTCGTGATAATTCCACCTTGTGGATTTAATTGAGATGGCTTAGAGTGCTTCTTAACGATGTTAACACCCTCAACGATAACACGGTTTTCCTTTGGGAAAGCCACAAGGATAACGCCTTGTTTTCCTTTGTCTTTACCAGTGATTACCTGTACTTTATCACCTTTTTTTACATGCATCTTAATTCTGCACCTCCTTAGCAAGGCAATACCTTAAATTATAGAACTTCTGGAGCTAAAGAAACGATCTTCATGAAGTTGCTATCACGTAGTTCACGAGCTACTGGTCCGAAGATACGAGTACCGCGTGGGCTCTTGTCGTCTTTAATGATAACCGCTGCGTTTTCATCAAAACGAATGTAAGAACCATCTGGACGACGAGCACCGCTCTTCGTACGTACTACTACTGCTTTAACAACGTCACCTTTTTTAACAACGCCACCTGGTGTTGCTTGTTTTACCGTAGCAACGATAATATCACCGATGTTAGCATATTTACGACCAGAGCCGCCTAATACCTTAATTGTTAAAAGTTCACGTGCACCAGAGTTGTCAGCAACTTTCAAACGAGATTCTTGTTGGATCATGTTATGAAACCTCCCTTCGGACTTAAAATTCCGATTCGTCTATTTAGATAATAACCGCTTCTTCAACGATTTCAACTAAACGGAAACGCTTAGTAGCAGAAAGCGGGCGAGTTTCCATGATTTTTACGATATCGCCAACTTTTGCTTGGTTTTGCTCATCATGCGCTTTATATTTCTTAGAATATTTAACGCGCTTTCCGTACAAGGAATGAGTTTTGTAAGTTTCAACTAAAACTGTAATCGTTTTGTCCATTTTGTCAGATACAACACGACCAGTATAAACTTTGCGTTGGTTACGTTCGCTCACTTTGCAAACCTCCCCTCAATTTATCGATTAATTCCGATCTCTCTTTCACGAACTACAGTTTTCATACGAGCGATCGCTTTACGCACTTCACGGATGCGTGTTGGATTCTCTAATTGTCCTGTAGCAAGTTGGAAGCGAAGGTTGAACAACTCTTCCTTTAACGCTTTAACTTTTGTTTCGATTTCGGCAGTGGTTAATTCACGAATATCATTAGTTTTCATTAGATTCACCACCATTTTCTTCACGTTTTACGAATTTACATTTCACAGGTAACTTGTGAGCTGCAAGACGTAATGCTTCGCGTGCTACCTCTTCAGATACACCCGCGATTTCAAACATAACTTTCCCAGGTTTTACTACTGCTACCCAGCCTTCTGGTGCCCCTTTACCGGAACCCATACGTACTTCTAGAGGTTTTGCAGTGTAAGGTTTAGAAGGGAAAATTTTAATCCAAACTTTACCGCCACGTTTCATGTAACGAGTCATTGCACGACGAGCTGCTTCGATTTGACGGTTAGTGATCCATGAAGCTGCTTGAGCTTGAAGACCAAATTCACCAAATGCTACTTCAGCGCCACCTTTTGCACGACCACGCATTTTACCACGATGCTCTCTACGATATTTTACGCGTTTAGGCATTAACATATTATTTTCCTCCTTCCTCAGAAGCTTTCTTTTTTGTAGGAAGGACTTCTCCACGGTAGATCCATACTTTTACGCCTAATTTACCGTATGTTGTATCAGCTTCAGCTGTTGCATAGTCAATATCAGCGCGAAGTGTATGAAGTGGAACAGTTCCTTCACTGTAAGATTCTGCACGAGCGATATCTGCTCCGCCAAGACGACCAGAAACCTGTGTTTTAATACCTTTAGCACCTGCGCGCATAGCACGTTGAATAACTTGCTTTTGTGCACGACGGAAAGATACACGGTTTTCTAATTGACGAGCGATATTTTCCGCTACTAATTTAGCGTCAAGATCAGCTCTCTTAACTTCTAAGATGTTGATGTGTACACGCTTGCCTGTTAATTGGTTAAGAGCTTTACGAAGTGCTTCAACTTCTGTACCACCTTTACCAATTACCATACCAGGTTTTGCAGTGTGAATTGTAACATTTACACGATTTGCTGCACGCTCGATTTCTACTTTAGAAACAGAAGAATCTTTTAAGCGAGCTGCGATGTATTCACGAATTTTGATGTCTTCATGAAGAAGTGTAGCGTAATCTTTCTCAGCGAACCAGCGAGATTCCCAATCACGAATAACACCGACACGAAGACCGACTGGATTAACCTTTTGACCCATCGATTATCCCTCCTTCTTTTCTGATACCACAACTGTGATGTGGCTTGTGCGTTTGTTAATTTGGCTTGCACGACCCATTGCACGTGGACGGAAACGTTTTAACGTTGGACCTTCGTCAACGAAAACTTTTTCAACAACTAAGTTGTTTACATCCATTTCGTAGTTATGCTCTGCGTTTGCGATTGCAGATTTTAAAACTTTCTCTACAACTGGAGAAGCAGTTTTTGGTGTGTGGTTAAGGATAGCGATCGCTTCACCCACTTGCTTGCCTCGGATTAAGTCTACTACTAAACGAACTTTACGAGGAGCAATACGAACTGTTCTCGCTACTGCTTTAGCTTGCATTGAAGTGCCTCCTCTCATTATCTTCTAGTTTTCTTATCGTCAGCATCATGACCTTTATACGTACGAGTTGGTGCGAATTCACCTAACTTGTGGCCAACCATGTCCTCAGTGATGTATACAGGTACGTGTTTACGACCGTCATATACAGCAATTGTGTGACCAATGAACTGAGGGAAGATTGTTGAACGACGAGACCAAGTTTTAACAACTTGTTTTTGCTCAGTTTCGTTTAACTTTGCAACTTTATTCATTAAGTGATCATCGACAAATGGTCCTTTTTTTAAGCTACGAGCCATTTTGGTGCCTCCCTTCGTGATTGCCGTACGGTTCCAGAAGTGAACCGTACTACAACCCCATTATTTTTTACGACGACGAACGATGAATTTATCAGACGCTTTGTTTTTCTTACGAGTCTTGAATCCAAGAGTTGGTTTACCCCATGGAGACATTGGAGACTTACGTCCGATTGGTGAACGACCTTCACCACCACCGTGTGGGTGATCAACTGGGTTCATTACAGAACCACGAACAGTTGGGCGCTTACCTAACCAACGAGAACGACCTGCTTTACCAATTTTGATAAGTTCGTGTGATTCGTTACCTACTTGACCTACAGTTGCACGGCAAGCAGATAATACTAAGCGAACTTCACCAGAAGTTAAACGTACAAGTACGTATTTACCTTCTTTACCAAGTACTTGAGCAGATGTACCAGCAGAACGAACTAATTGTCCACCACGACCTGGTTTAAGTTCGATGTTATGAACAACAGTACCTACTGGAATGTTGATTAATGGTAATGCGTTACCGATTTTAATGTCAGCATCAGCGCCAGACATAACTTCCATGCCTACTTCTAAGTTTTTAGGAGCAAGAATGTAACGTTTTTCACCGTCAACGTAGTTAATTAATGCGATATTCGCAGAGCGGTTTGGATCGTATTCGATCGTAGCAACGCGTCCTGGAATTCCATCTTTGTTACGTTTAAAGTCGATGATACGGTATTGACGCTTATGTCCGCCACCTTGGTGACGTACAGTAATTTTACCTTGGTTATTACGTCCAGCCTTTTTGCTTAAAGGTGCAAGTAAAGACTTTTCCGGTCTGTCAGTCGTAATTTCAGCGAAATCATTCGTAGTCATGTTACGACGACCGTTAGTAGTTGGATTATACTTTTTAATTGCCATCTCAATTTCCCTCCTTCTTTAGTAAGAATTAAACACCTTGGAAGATTTCGATTTCTTTGCTGTCAGCAGTTAGCTTAACGATTGCTTTACGACGACGGTTAGTAAAACCAGCGTGACGACCAACGCGTTTTGCTTTCGGCTTGTAGTTCATGATGTTCACTTTTTCTACTTTAACACCAAAGATCGCTTCTATAGCATCTTTAACTTCTGTTTTATTAGATTTAACGTCCACATCGAACGTGTATTTTTTTTCAGCCATCATTTCCATAGAACGTTCAGTGATAACTGGGCGCTTAATGATATCACGAGGATCTCTCATTATGCAAGCACCTCCTCTACTTTTTCCACTGCCGCTTTTGTCATGATTAGCTTATCATGATGAAGCACGTCTAAAACGTTTACGCCATCAGCAGTGATTACTGTTACTCCAGGAATATTGCGAGCAGATAACTCTACAGTTTCGTTTGCATCAGCAGTTACGATAAGAGCTTTCTTTTCTACAGTTAATCCTTTAAGTACTGCTACCATGTCTTTTGTTTTTGGTGCATTTAACACTAAGTCTTCAAGAACTACAATGTTGTTCTCAACTACTTTAGTAGCTAATGCAGATTTAATAGCTAAGCGACGAACTTTCTTAGGAAGTTTGTAAGCATAGCTTCTTGGTGTAGGTCCGAATACCGTACCACCACCACGCCATTGAGGAGAGCGGATAGAACCTTGACGAGCACGTCCAGTTCCTTTTTGACGCCATGGTTTACGACCACCACCGCGCACTTCAGAGCGATTTTTTACTTTGTGTGTACCTTGACGTAAAGACGCACGTTGCATCATTACAGCTTCAAAAAGTACAGCTTCATTTGGTTCGATACCGAAAATAGCTTCAGCTAATTCGATTTCACCAACCTGTGAACCAGTTTGGTTATATACAGTAACTTTTGGCATTGGAATTCCTCCTTCCTATTGTGAATTATTTGCTAGCCTTCACAGCGCCTTGAACAACTACAAGAGATTTCTTAGCACCTGGAACGTTACCTTTTACTAATAATAAGTTGCGCTCAGTGTCAACTTGAACGATTTCTAAGTTTTGAACCGTAACTTGGTCTCCACCCATACGTCCAGCAAGTTTTTTGCCTTTGAATACACGGTTCGGAGCAACTGGGCCCATTGAACCAGGACGACGGTGATAACGAGAACCGTGAGACATAGGTCCGCGAGATTGTCCGTGGCGTTTAATAGCACCTTGGAAACCTTTACCTTTAGAAATTCCTGTTACGTCTACGATTTCACCTGCAGTGAAAACTTCAACTTTTACCTCTTGACCAACCTCTAATCCGTCCACGTCTGCATCGCGGATTTCGCGAATGAAGCGCTTAGGAGCAGTAGTTGCTTTAGCAACGTGACCTTGTTCAGGTTTGTTAGCTAATTTTTCACGTTTATCGTCGAATCCTAACTGAATTGCATTGTAGCCATCAGTTTCAGTTGTTTTCTTTTGAAGAACAACGTTTGGAGTCGCTGCGATTACTGTTACAGGAATTAGCTCACCGTTTTCAGCAAATACTTGAGTCATACCGATCTTTCTTCCTAAGATTCCTTTGGTCATGAGTTACACCTCCTACATTTTTAAGTTATATAAATTATAGTTTGATTTCGATATCTACACCAGATGGTAAATCTAAACGCATTAATGAGTCTACTGTTTGTGGAGTAGGGCTCACGATGTCGATTAGACGTTTGTGCGTGCGCATTTCGAATTGCTCACGAGAATCTTTGTACTTATGAACAGCACGAAGAATTGTGTAAACAGTTTTTTCAGTTGGTAATGGGATCGGACCAGAAACTGTTGCCCCAGAACGCTTAGCTGTTTCTACAATTTTCTCAGCTGACTGATCAAGAATACGGTGATCGTAAGCTTTTAAACGGATACGAATTTTTTCTTTTGCCATTATTTTCCCTCCTTCGTTCGCCTATTTCTAAAATAGACCTTCTCCATGGAAATTTCCTCACACCATGCCATGGCAAAGCGGCCGGGTGTGTCAGCAACCTTCCACTTCATCGCAGTCAAAGACCAACATTGTCTATTATACAATGTTATTCGTCTAGATGCAAGCATCTTTTTGTTTGCATCTGCTTTTCTCTACTTTTGCTATTATACATGGCACTTTAAAGAATTTCAAGTTTTCATCTTCGGTAATTCATTTTACAGTTTTTGGATGTTTTGTTTTCCAGATTTATATATTATAGAAGAAACTCGTCAAAACGAAAAAAATGCTCTTTCTTCTATTATAAATATAAATAAAAAAACCCAAGGGAAAATCCCTTGGGTTTTATATATCAGTTGAGATTACTCAACGATAGTTGCAACTACACCAGCACCTACAGTACGTCCGCCTTCACGGATAGAGAACTTAGTTCCCTCTTCAACTGCGATTGGAGCGATAAGTTCAACAGTCATTTCGATGTTGTCGCCAGGCATTACCATTTCAGTACCTTCTGGTAATTGGATGATTCCAGTTACGTCAGTTGTACGGAAGTAGAATTGTGGGCGGTAGTTAGCGAAGAATGGAGTGTGACGTCCACCTTCTTCTTTAGATAAAACGTAAACTTCAGCTTTGAATTTAGCGTGAGCTTTTACAGAGCCAGTTTTAGCAAGAACTTGTCCACGTTGGATTTCTTCACGAGCAACCCCACGAAGTAAAGCACCGATGTTGTCACCAGCTTGAGCTTGGTCAAGAAGCTTACGGAACATTTCTACACCAGTTACAGTTGTAGTAGCATTTTCTTCAGCAAGACCGATGATTTCTACTACGTCACCAACTTTAACTACTCCACGCTCTACACGACCAGTAGCAACTGTACCACGACCTGTGATAGAGAATACGTCCTCGATAGGCATTAAGAATGGTTTGTCAGTGTCACGCTCTGGAGTTGGGATGTAAGCATCAACTTCAGCCATTAATTCGATGATTTTAGCTTCCCACTCAGCATCTCCTTCAAGAGCTTTAAGAGCAGAACCTTTAACTACAGGGATATCATCGCCTGGGAAGTCGTATTCAGATAATAGATCGCGAACTTCCATTTCTACTAATTCTAATAATTCTTCGTCATCTACCATGTCGCATTTGTTTAAGAATACAACGATGTAAGGTACACCTACTTGACGAGAAAGAAGGATGTGCTCACGAGTTTGAGGCATTGGACCATCAGCAGCAGATACTACTAAGATACCGCCGTCCATTTGAGCAGCACCAGTGATCATGTTTTTAACATAGTCAGCGTGTCCTGGGCAGTCAACGTGTGCATAGTGACGAGTTTCAGTTTCGTACTCAACGTGTGCAGTTGAGATTGTGATACCGCGCTCTCTTTCTTCTGGAGCAGCATCGATTTGATCGTATCCGCGTGCTTCAGCACCACCAGCTTTTGCAAGAACTGTAGTGATCGCAGCAGTTAATGTAGTTTTACCATGGTCAACGTGGCCAATTGTACCGATGTTAACATGGGGTTTAGAACGTTCGAATTTAGCTTTAGCCATTCTAAATTCCTCCTTAGTTTATATAGGTTATTTTATATTTACTAGAAAGTGAAACTTAAGTCTCACTTTCTAAGCTTACATAAGTAGTTATACTTGAACAATCGATAAAAATCAATTATTCACCTTTATTTTTTTTGATAATTTCTTCTGAAACAGACTTTGGTACTTCTTCATAATGGTCAAATACCATAGAGAATGTTCCACGACCTTGAGTGTTAGAACGTAATGACGTTGCATAACCGAACATTTCAGAAAGTGGAACCATAGCGCGAACAACTTGTGCGTTACCGCGAGCTTCCATACCTTCTACACGTCCACGACGAGATGTTACGTCACCCATAATGTCACCCATGTACTCTTCAGGAATTACAACTTCAACTTTCATCATTGGCTCAAGAATTACTGGGTTACATTTAGAAACCGCAGCTTTAAGTGCCATAGATGCAGCGATTTTGAACGCCATCTCAGAGGAGTCAACATCATGGTAAGATCCGTCAACTAATGCAGCTTTAATGTCTACTACAGGATATCCTGCAAGTACACCATTTTTAAGTGCATCTTCAAGACCTGCTCCTACAGCTGGGATGTATTCACGTGGAACTACACCACCGACGATCTTGTTTTCGAATTCGAATCCTTTACCTTCTTCGTTAGGTTCAAACTCAATCCAAACGTGACCGAATTGTCCACGACCACCAGATTGACGTGCGAACTTACCTTCAACTTTCGCAGCAGCGCGGAAAGTTTCACGGTATGCTACCTGAGGTGCACCAACATTTGCTTCTACTTTGAATTCACGGCGCATACGGTCAACGATGATGTCAAGGTGAAGTTCACCCATACCAGCGATGATTGTTTGGCCAGTTTCTTGGTCAGTGTGAGCACGGAATGTTGGATCTTCTTCAGAAAGCTTAGATAATGCTGTACCCATTTTATCTTGGTCAGCTTTAGATTTTGGTTCGATAGCTACAGAGATAACTGGCTCTGGGAATTCCATAGACTCAAGGATAACAAGGCTCTTCTCGTCACAAAGAGTATCACCAGTAGTAGTATCTTTTAAACCTACAGCAGCAGCGATGTCACCAGCGTAAACTGTTGAAATCTCTTCACGGCTGTTAGCGTGCATTTGTAGGATACGACCTACACGCTCACGCTTACCTTTAGTTGAGTTTTTCACGTATGATCCAGAGTTTAACACACCAGAGTACACACGGAAGAACGTTAATTTACCAACATAAGGGTCAGTCATGATTTTGAATGCTAGAGCTGAGAATGGCTCTTCATCGCTAGACTTACGTTCTACTTCTTCATCTGTATCAGGAACGATACCTTTAATAGCAGGTACGTCTAATGGAGATGGTAAGTAGTCAATAACTGCGTCTAACAGAATTTGAACACCTTTATTTTTGAATGCAGAACCACAGATTACTGGGAAGAATTCTACAGAAGTTGTAGCCTTACGGATACCAGCTTTAAGCTCTTCTACAGTGATTTCTTCACCCTCTAGGTACTTCATCATCATTTCTTCATCAAGCTCAGCTACCGCTTCAATAAGTTTTCCACGGTATTCTTCAGCTAGCTCTTTATGCTCTTCAGGAATTTCGATACGTTGAATATCTGTTCCTAAATCGTTACCGTACATGTAAGCACACTCTTCAACAAGGTCAATGATACCATTGAACTCGTCTTCAGCACCGATTGGTAACTGAATTGGATGTGCGTTTGCTTGTAAACGATCGTGGATTGTTCCTACAGAGTATAAGAAGTCTGCACCGATTTTATCCATTTTGTTAACGAATACGATACGAGGTACGCCGTAAGTAGTAGCCTGACGCCAAACAGTTTCTGTTTGTGGTTCTACACCAGATTGTGCATCAAGTACTGCTACTGCGCCATCAAGTACGCGTAGAGAACGTTCTACTTCTACTGTAAAGTCTACGTGTCCTGGAGTGTCAATGATGTTTACACGATGACCTTTCCATTGAGCTGTAGTTGCAGCAGAAGTAATTGTGATACCACGCTCTTGCTCTTGCTCCATCCAGTCCATCTGAGATGCACCTTCGTGAGTTTCACCGATTTTATGAATACGTCCTGTGTAGTACAAGATACGCTCAGTTGCTGTTGTTTTACCAGCATCGATGTGAGCCATGATACCAATATTACGAGTGTTTTCTAAAGAGAACTCTCTTCCCATTTGGTGTCTTGCTCCTTCCATATATGGATTGGATTATTTTATTTTAAGTAGCAAAAAAGCCACTTTATTTTATTACACATGTCAGTATATCCAGTACTCTCATTATGTAAAACGAGCGTCCAATGAAAGGGAGAGGCATTCTCCCTCTCCACACTTCCATATGTGACAAATAAAGCGGTCTATGCTTACATTTATTTTACGTTGAATCCTACCAACGGTAATGAGCAAATGCTTTGTTAGCTTCTGCCATTTTATGAGTGTCTTCACGTTTCTTAACAGATGCACCAGCGTTGTTAGCTGCATCTAAGATTTCGTTAGCAAGACGCTCTTCCATAGTTTTTTCACCACGAAGACGAGCGTAGTTTACTAACCAACGAAGACCTAAAGTTGTACGGCGTTCTGGACGAACCTCAACTGGAACTTGGTAGTTAGCACCACCAACACGACGAGCGCGTACTTCAAGAACAGGCATAATGTTCTTAAGAGCTTGCTCGAATACTTCCATTGGTTCTTTACCAGTACGTTCGCTAACGATATCGAACGCATTATAAAGAATTGTTTGAGATTTACCTTTTTTACCGTCAACCATCATTTTGTTGATTAGGCGCGTTACTAGTTTAGAATTATACATTGGATCTGGTAACACGTCACGTTTCGCAACAGGTCCTTTACGAGGCATATTGAGTTCCTCCTTTCAGTTCAGTTTTATTATTTCTTAGCTGCTTTTGGTTTTTTAGTACCGTATTTAGAACGGCCTTGCATACGCTTGTCAACACCAGCTGTGTCAAGCGCACCACGAACGATGTGGTAACGTACCCCTGGTAAGTCTTTTACACGACCACCGCGAATTAATACTACGCTGTGTTCTTGTAAGTTATGACCGATACCTGGGATGTATGCAGTTACCTCGATACCATTTGTTAAACGTACACGAGCATATTTACGTAAAGCTGAGTTCGGTTTCTTTGGAGTCATTGTACCAACACGAGTACATACACCACGTTTTTGAGGTGCAGAGATATCAGTTGATTTTTTCTTTAAAGAGTTGAAACCTTTGTTTAACGCAGGTGATTTAGATTTCCATACTTTATCAGTACGACCTTTTCTCACTAATTGGTTAATAGTAGGCATTTGAGTTATCCTCCCTTCGCATGTTTGTATGACCACATATCCAGGTGGTTCATTATTAGTTGAAAACAAAGTTTTTGCAAGGGAGAGCAAATGCTCTCTCCTCACAAAAACAGTTTTAACTTATTATTCCTATTGCTGAAGCTCCCACTTGAATCCCCGAAACTTTTCCAAGTTTACAAACAGATTCAACTTTGGTTATGGGTACGTTATGTTGCAATGCAGCACGAGTAATCACATGGGTTAACCGCATGTCAGCATCTTCTGCAATGACAACTTCTTTAACTGTACCATTTTTGATTGCTTCCAATGTTCGTTTATGTCCAACGACTACATTTTCCGCATTTGATACTTTTTGATAAGACATATACATATCCTCCAAAGCATCGTTCAGGAGCAACCTTGCTTATAGTAACATTTTGACTCATACAATGTCAACTAGGATTATCTGTTTTTATACAAAATTTACGACGGAAAATTTTACTGTTCCACATAAACTTCATCGTTTTCCACATTCATGTCATCTTGTGTTGATTTAACAAGATCCACTTTGCGATAACGATTCATACCTGTTCCAGCTGGAACAAGTTTACCGATAATAACATTCTCTTTCAATCCTAGAAGTTCATCGCGTTTGCCTTTAATTGCTGCATCTGTTAGAACGCGAGTTGTTTCTTGGAACGACGCTGCAGATAAGAATGAATCTGTTTCAAGTGAAGCTTTTGTAATACCAAGAAGCACTGGTCTTGCTGTTGCAGGTTGTTTACCTGTTAACAACACTTTTGCATTCGCATCAGTAAACTGATGGATATCCAATAATGTTCCTGGTAACACATCTGTTTCACCAGCATCCACTACACGAACTTTACGAAGCATTTGGCGAACCATTACCTCTACGTGTTTGTCACCAATTTCTACCCCTTGCATACGGTATACTTTTTGAACTTCTCGTAGTAAGTATTCTTGAACTGCTGTAATGTCCGTTACTTTTAGTAATTCTTTCGGATCAATAGAACCTTCTGTTAACTCTTTTCCGTGACCAATTGGCTGTCCTGGAGCTACTTTCAGACGAGCACCGTAAGGGATTGCATATGTGCGAGTTTCAACCTCACCTTGTACAACTACCTCTTGACGATCTTTAACATCGTTGATCGCCGCGATAACACCGTCGATTTCACTGATAACTGCCTGACCTTTCGGATTACGAGCTTCGAAGATCTCTTGGATACGAGGTAAACCTTGTGTGATATCGTCTCCGGCAACCCCACCTGTATGGAATGTACGCATCGTTAACTGTGTACCTGGCTCACCGATAGATTGAGCTGCGATAATACCTACCGCTTCCCCTACTTCTACGTCTGTACCAGTTGCTAAGTTACGACCGTAACATTTCTTACATACGCCGTGGCGAGTGTTACATGTGAACGCTGAACGGATGTGTACTGTTTCCACACCTGAGTTTTCAACGATATGAGCGATATCTTCAGTAATTAATTCATTTTCACGAACTAATACTTCACCTGTTTCAGGATGTTTTACAGTTTTTCTTGCAAAACGTCCTACAAGACGATCATATAATGACTCGATTACTTCATTGCCCTCTTTAATCGCACCGATTAGTAAGCCACGATCTGTTCCACAATCGTCTTCACGAACGATTACATCTTGTGCAACGTCTACAAGACGACGTGTTAAGTAACCAGAATCGGCAGTCTTAAGTGCTGTATCGGCAAGACCTTTACGCGCACCATGCGTAGAGATGAAGTACTCAAGTACTGTTAAACCTTCACGGAAACTTGATTTGATTGGAAGTTCAATGATACGACCAGATGGGTTGGCCATCAGACCACGCATACCAGCAAGCTGAGTGAAGTTCGATGCGTTACCACGGGCACCAGAGTCACTCATCATGAAGATTGGGTTGCGTTTATTCAAGGATTTCATCAGTTTTCCTTGGATAACATCTTTCGCATTACTCCAAATAGAGATAACGCGATCGTAACGTTCTTCTTCCGTGATTAAACCGCGACGGAATTGTTTAATTACTTTATCTACTTTTGCTTGTGCTTCGTGGAGAATTTCATCTTTTTCACCTAATACAAGAATGTCCGCTACCCCAACTGTAATACCAGCTTTTGTAGAGTATTTGAATCCTAAGTTCTTCATACGGTCAAGCATACGAGACGTTTCTGTAATTTTGAAACGTTTAAACACTTCCGCAATGATGTTACCAAGGATTTTCTTGCTAAATGGTGCCACTTCTTCGCGACTAGCAATAATTTCTTTAATGTTCGCACCTTTTTCAACGAAATATTTCGCTGGTGTTTCTTTTTCAAGGTTTGAATTTGTCGGTTCATTAATATAAGGGAACGACTTCGGTAAGATTTCGTTAAATATTAATTTACCAACTGTTGTTAATAGAAGCTTGCCTTTTTGCTCTTCAGTAAATGTTTCATTGTTGTTCACAGAGCTTGCAGCAACTGCGACACGAGTATGAAGATGTACATATCCATTTTGATACGCAAGCAATGCTTCATTTGCATCTTTGAACACCATACCTTCACCAATTGCACCCTCGCGCTCAAGTGTTAAGTAATAGTTACCTAATACCATATCCTGAGATGGTGTAACAACTGGTTTTCCATCTTTCGGGTTCAAGATGTTTTGTGCTGCTAACATAAGAAGACGAGCTTCTGCTTGTGCTTCTGATGATAACGGAACGTGAACCGCCATTTGGTCACCATCAAAGTCCGCGTTATATGCAGTACATACAAGTGGATGAAGACGGATTGCGCGTCCTTCTACTAATGTAGGTTCGAACGCTTGGATACCAAGACGGTGAAGCGTTGGAGCACGGTTTAGAAGTACTGGGTGTTCTTTAATTACAGATTCTAAAACATCCCAAACTTCAGGTTGTACACGCTCGATTTTACGTTTCGCACTCTTAATGTTGTGTGCTAATCCTTTTTCCACTAAATCTTTCATAACGAAAGGTTTGAACAATTCAAGTGCCATCTCTTTCGGTAATCCACATTGATACATTTTTAAGTTCGGTCCTACAACGATAACGGAACGACCAGAGTAGTCAACACGTTTACCTAATAAGTTTTGACGGAAACGTCCTTGTTTACCTTTTAGCATGTGAGATAGTGATTTTAATGGACGGTTACCTGGTCCAGTAACTGGACGGCCACGACGACCATTATCGATTAATGCGTCTACAGCTTCTTGTAACATACGTTTTTCGTTTTGAACGATGATGCTTGGTGCACCTAAGTCCAATAGACGTTTTAAACGGTTGTTACGGTTAATTACACGACGATATAAGTCGTTTAAGTCAGAAGTCGCAAAACGTCCACCATCTAACTGTACCATCGGGCGTAGTTCTGGTGGAATAACTGGAAGAACATCTAAAATCATCCAAGATGGTTCGTTTCCAGAGTTACGGAATGCTTCTAATACTTCTAGACGTTTAATAGCACGAGTACGACGTTGTCCTTGTGCTGTTTTTAATTCTTCTTTTAAGAAGTCTACTTCTTTATCTAAATCGATGTCTTGTAATAACTTCTTAATCGCTTCTGCACCCATAGCAGCTTGGAATGTGCTGCCATATCGATCACGATATGCACGGTATTCTTTTTCAGAAAGCAATTGCTTCTTATCAAGTGGTGTATCTCCACTTTCTGTTACAACATAAGAAGCGAAATAAATTACTTCTTCAAGCGCGCGAGGGGACATGTCTAAGACAAGTCCCATGCGGCTCGGGATACCTTTGAAATACCAAATATGAGATACAGGAGCAGCTAATTCGATATGACCCATACGTTCACGACGTACTTTCGCACGCGTTACTTCTACGCCACATCGATCACAAACTACACCTTTATAACGTACACGTTTATATTTTCCGCAATGACATTCCCAGTCCTTTTGTGGTCCGAAAATACGCTCACAGAACAAGCCATCTTTTTCAGGCTTTAATGTACGATAGTTAATTGTTTCTGGTTTCTTAACTTCACCGTATGACCAAGAACGAATCTTGTCAGGCGAAGCAAGTCCAATCTTCATATATTCAAAGTTATTTACATCTATCAAGGGGCCTACCTCCCTTTTAGTCTACAGGTTATCCCAATTATTCCTTAGTTGTCTCAACTTCGATATTTAATTTGTCTGCTGATTGATGATCATCATCATCTTCCGTATCACGCATTTCAATTTCTGTATCGTCGCTAGACATCATTTTAACGTCCATACCTAAGCTTTGTAGCTCTTTAATCAATACTTTGAATGACTCTGGAACGCCTGGTTCTGGAACATTTTCGCCTTTAACAATCGCTTCGTACGTCTTAACGCGTCCGACAACATCGTCAGACTTAACTGTTAAGATTTCTTGAAGAGTATAAGCAGCACCGTAAGCTTCAAGTGCCCAAACCTCCATCTCACCGAAACGTTGTCCACCGAATTGTGCTTTACCTCCAAGAGGCTGTTGCGTTACAAGTGAGTATGGTCCAGTAGAACGAGCATGAAGTTTATCGTCAACCATGTGCGCAAGTTTGATCATATACATGACACCAACAGATACGCGGTTGTCGAACGGCTCACCAGTACGTCCATCATACAGGATTGTTTTCGCGTCATTCGCCATACCAGCTTCCTCGATTGTACCCCATACATCTTCCTCACGAGCACCATCGAATACTGGTGTTGCAACATGGATACCAAGGTATCTTGCTGCCATACCAAGATGAAGCTCTAATACCTGACCGATATTCATACGAGATGGTACCCCTAATGGGTTCAACATGATATCGATTGGTGTCCCATCTGGTAAGTATGGCATATCTTCTTCCGGTAAAATACGGGAGATAACACCTTTGTTACCGTGACGACCGGCCATCTTGTCACCTTCAGAGATTTTACGTTTTTGAACGATATACGCACGTACAAGTTGGTTCACACCTGGTGGCAATTCATCGCCATCTTCACGGTTAAACACTTTTACGTCTAAGATAATACCGCCACCACCGTGTGGTACACGTAGTGATGTATCACGTACTTCACGCGCTTTCTCACCGAAGATTGCATGTAATAAACGTTCTTCTGCTGTTAATTCTGTTACACCTTTTGGCGTTACTTTACCAACAAGTAGGTCTCCGTCTTTTACTTCAGCACCGATGCGAATAATACCGCGTTCGTCAAGGTTGCGAAGTGCATCTTCCCCAACGTTCGGGATATCACGTGTGATTTCTTCTGGTCCAAGTTTCGTATCACGAGCTTCTGATTCATATTCTTCAATATGGATAGAAGTGTACACATCATCTTTTACAAGGCGCTCACTCATAATGATCGCATCCTCGTAGTTATAACCATCCCATGTCATGAAGCCAACAAGCACGTTACGTCCAAGTGCTAATTCACCTTTTTCCATAGAAGGACCATCCGCTAGGATTTCACCTTTTACAACTTCATCTCCAACACTTACGATTGGACGTTGGTTGTAACAAGTTCCTTGGTTAGAACGAATGAATTTCAACATTTTGTAGCGATCTAAATCGCCTTTTACTTTTTGACCGTCAACTTCTACATAACGGCGTACCCAAACTTCACGTGCTTCTACGCGTTCAACAGTACCAGGGTGTTTACAGATTACTGCAGCACCTGAGTCTTTTGCTGATACGTACTCCATACCTGTACCTACAATCGGAGATTCCGGATTCATTAACGGAACCGCCTGACGTTGCATGTTCGCACCCATAAGTGCACGGTTGGAGTCATCGTTTTCTAAGAACGGAATACAAGCTGTCGCTGCAGACACTACTTGCTTTGGAGATACATCCATGTAGTCGATGCGCTCTTTATTTGTGACAATGTTTTCACCACGGAAACGAGCTACGATATCCTCATCAAGGAATTCCCCTTCTTCAGATAATTTCATATTCGCTTGGGCTACAACATAATTATCTTCTTCATCTGCTGTTAAGTAATCAACATGGCCCGTTACAAGACCAGTTTCTGGGTCAACACGACGGTATGGTGTTTCAATGAAACCAAACTCATTTACTTTCGCGAATGAAGATAATGAGTTGATCAAACCGATGTTTGGTCCCTCTGGCGTTTCGATTGGACACATACGACCATAGTGAGAGTAGTGAACGTCACGTACTTCAAAGCCTGCACGCTCACGTGTTAAACCACCAGGTCCTAATGCAGATAGTCTTCGTTTGTGTGTTAACTCTGCTAATGGGTTTGTTTGGTCCATGAACTGAGATAACTGAGAACTTCCGAAGAACTCTTTAATAGATGCAATAACCGGACGAATGTTAATTAACGCTTGCGGTGTAATTGCATTTGTATCTTGAATCGACATTCTCTCACGAACAACACGTTCCATACGAGAAAGACCGATACGGAATTGGTTTTGTAATAACTCCCCTACAGAACGCAGACGACGGTTTCCTAAATGGTCAATATCATCTGTATCCCCTACTTTGTATAGTAAGTTAAAGAAGTAGCTAATAGAAGCAAGGATATCGCCTGGTGTGATGTGTTTTACATCACGAGTGATATTTGCATTCCCAATTACATTGATAGAACGTTCACCGTCTGACTCTGGAGCATAGATCTTAATAGATTGCAGCTCAACATCGCCTTCTACCACTCCACCCATTGGTTTCGCTGTCTTGAATCCAATGTTTTTCTCTAAGTAAGGTAAAATGCGATCTAGTGTACGACGGTCTAAGACTGTTCCTTCTGCCGCTAAAATCTCTCCAGTTTCTGGATCTACTAATGTTTCAGCTAAGCGTTGGTTAAACAATCTGTTTTTAATGTGTAGCTTTTTGTTGATCTTGTAGCGACCTACATTTGCTAAATCGTAGCGCTTTGGATCAAAGAAGCGAGAAACAAGCAAGCTTTTCGCATTTTCTACTGTTGGTGGTTCACCTGGGCGTAGACGCTCATAAATTTCAAGCAATGCTTTTTCTGTACTATCTGTGTTGTCTTTTTCTAGCGTATTGCTTAAGTATTCGTTATCACCTAAAAGCTCGGTGATTTCTTGATCAGAGCCAAACCCTAATGCGCGTAACAAAACAGTTACAGGAAGTTTACGCGTACGGTCGATACGCACATATACAACATCCTTAGCATCTGTTTCATACTCTAACCAAGCTCCGCGGTTTGGAATTACAGTAGCAGTAAAACCACGTTTTCCGTTTTTATCCACTTTGCCACTATAGTATACGCTTGGAGAGCGAACTAACTGGGAAACGATAACACGTTCTGCACCGTTAATTACGAATGTTCCTGTCTCTGTCATGAGTGGGAAATCTCCCATGAACACATCTTGTTCTTTTACTTCACCAGTTTCCTTATTGATTAGACGAACTTTCACACGAAGTGGTGCTGCATACGTCACATCACGCTCTTTGCATTCTTCTACAGAGTATTTAGGTTCACCTAAGCTGTAGTCGATAAATTCAAGCGATAGATTTCCCGTAAAGTCTTCAATCGGAGAAATGTCTTGGAACATTTCTCGCAAACCCTCATCAAGAAACCACTGATAAGAAGAGGTTTGAATTTCGATAAGATTTGGTAACTCTAATACTTCACTAATACGGGCATAACTTCTTCGTTGGCGGTGGCGTCCGTATTGAACTAGTTGACCTGTCAACTGCTTCACCCCTCAAATCATGAGTATTATAAATGCACAAAAAAATTTGTGCAAAATCACAAATAAATACAGCTAACGCCAGTAGCGTAGCTTTTTCTCTCAAAGATAGATACGTTGAGTCTTTCTACCTGCTCAAAAAAGAAAAATGGCTTCTATAAGAAAACCATCATTCTGTTTCATAATCTGCTGATTTTACTATCTTTTCCAAGAGAAACAAAAATATACATTTTTCTCAACGCAGAAAATCATATATTGGCATTGTATAATGTTAACATAGCCAAAAATAACCGTCAACGTTTTTTTGATTTTATGATATAATATCCTTTTTTCTTTTCTACAACCTCAACTTCAGAAAATGTTTCCTCTAGTTTTTTAAGCGCAGATGGTGCACCTTGTTTCTTTTGAATAACAATCCAAAGTTCCCCACCTGATACTAGATGATCCACAGCTTTTTCTAAAATCTCATGCACGATATGTTTACCGGCACGAATTGGAGGATTAGATAGAATAGCAGCATACTTGCCATCTACATTTTCATAGACGCTACTTTGAAAAATACGAACGTTTTCAACTTTGTTATTAGCAGCGTTTTCTTTCGCAAGCCCAAGTGCCCTTTCGTTCACATCCACCATGTGAACACTACGCTCTTGAAACTCTTTTGCTAACGACAAACCGATTGGACCGTATCCACATCCGACGTCTAATACATCACCTTTAATATCCGGCATTTGAAACGCTTCAATTAAAAGACGAGAACCAAAGTCCACCTCGTTTTTCGAAAATACCCCATGGTCAGATAAAAAAGCAAATTGAGATCCTCGCAATGTATATTCCCATCGTTTACGATCACTTTTGCTCGAAGGGTCGTTAGAAAAATAATGGTCTGCCATATGGCCACCTCTTTTCTTTACAGTTAAAAAAAAAGCCCGCATAAGAGCGAGCTTTTTTTAAGCTTCAAAAGTTAATTACTTAACTTCTACAGCAGCGCCAACTTCTTCAAGTTTAGCTTTCATTTCTTCAGCTTCTTCTTTAGAAGCGCCTTCTTTGATTGCTTTTGGAGTGTTGTCAACTAATTCTTTAGCTTCTTTTAAGCCAAGACCAGTGATTTCACGTACAACTTTGATAACTTTGATTTTTTGTCCGCCAGCACTTTCAAGTACTACGTCAAATTCAGTTTTCTCAGCAGCAGCTTCACCAGCGCCACCAACAACAGCTACAGGAGCAGCAGCAGTTACGCCGAATTCTTCCTCGATAGCTTTTACTAAGTCGTTAAGTTCTAATACAGTCATAGATTTAACTGCTTCAATGATTTGTTCTTTAGTCATTGTAAATATCCTCCCTTAGATAGGTTTGTATTGTTTTATCGATAACACGTAATTATCTTTTAAAAAATTAAGCGCCTTGCTCTTCCTTTTGATCTGCAACTGCTTTAGTAGCAAGTGCAAGGTTACGGATTGGAGCTTGAAGAACGCTAAGAAGCATAGAAAGTAAGCCTTCACGTGATGGAAGAGTAGCAATAGCTTTAACCTCATCAAGTGTTACAAGTTTACCTTCGATTACGCCCGCTTTAATTTCTAAAGCTTCATGATCTTTAGCGAAGTCGTTTAATACTTTCGCAGGAGCAACTACATCCTCGTTACTGAACGCGATTGCGTTTGGTCCTGTTAAGAATTCGTTTAACTCAGCCATTTCAACAGATTCTGCAGCACGACGAGTTAAAGAGTTTTTGTAAACTTTGAACTCAACGCCAGCCTCACGTAAGTTTTTACGTAATTCAGTTGCTTCAGATACTGTTAAACCACGGTAGTCAACAACGATTGTAGATTTACTTTCGCGAAGTTTATCAGCGATTTCAGTTACAACTTGTTGTTTAGTTTCGATTGCTTTGCTCATGTTATTACACCTCCTGTAGATTATATAGAAGATGTACCGAAAGTGCACTAAAAAACCTCCATGCCCAGTTGTAGACATGGAGGCATATAGTCACAGAAAAAAATTCCGCTTCGTATATTAACACCTAGGTAGGAAATTAAGCCGAATTGGCACCTACTGTCTACGGTACACTATTTAAATTCACAACATAAATGATTATATTAAAACTTCTTTATGAAGTCAACTTCCAATTTTTACGCGATTGTAGAAACGTCTACACGTACGCCAGGTCCCATTGTAGAAGCAACAGTTGCATTCTTCATGTAAGTACCTTTTGCAGCAGCTGGTTTAGCTTTTAATAGCGTATCAGCAATTGTTTTGAAGTTTTCTACTAGTTTAGCATCTTCGAAAGATACTTTACCAATTGGAACATGGATGTTACCAGCTTTATCAACGCGGTATTCAACTTTACCAGCTTTGATTTCGTTAACAGCTTTTGTTACATCGAAAGTAACTGTTCCAGTTTTAGGGTTTGGCATTAAACCTTTAGGTCCTAATACGCGACCAAGTTTACCAACTTCACCCATCATGTCAGGAGTTGCTACTACTACATCGAAATCGAACCAACCTTGTTGGATTTTACCGATGTAATCAGTATCACCTACGAAGTCAGCGCCAGCAGCTTCAGCTTCTTTTGCTTTTTCGCCTTTAGCGAATACTAATACACGTTGTACTTTACCAGTACCGTGTGGAAGAACAACTGCACCACGAATTTGTTGGTCAGCTTTCTTTGGGTCAACACCTAAACGGAATGCAGCTTCTACAGTTGCATCAAATTTAGCTGTGTTTGTTTTCTTTACTAATTCTACTGCTTCTGTTGCAGAGTAAGCAGTTGCACGATCAACAAGCTTTGCAGCTTCTACGTACTTTTTACCTCTTTTAGCCATGTTTATTTCCTCCTTGAATGTGGTTTTAGCGGAATAACCTCCCACGTTTACGCCTTCATTTCGGGAAACCCCGAGGATGTGCGCCCATCCATTTATTTAAAAACGATACTCATTTACGATAATAAAGGTTGCGAATTGGAATTCCAGACCCGCAACCTTTTTTACAAAAAACAAATCGAATTAGTCTTCGATAACGATACCCATACTGCGCGCAGTACCTTCAACCATACGCATTGCAGCTTCTACGCTAGCAGCGTTTAGGTCAGGCATTTTAGTTTCAGCGATTTCGCGTACTTTATCACGCTTAACAGTTGCCACTTTATTACGGTTTGGTTCACCAGAACCAGACTCGATACCAGCTACTTTCTTAAGAAGAACAGCAGCAGGAGGAGTTTTAGTAATGAAAGTGAATGAACGGTCTTCGAATACCGTAATTTCAACAGGAATGATAAGACCAGCTTGATCTGCTGTACGAGCGTTGAACTCTTTACAGAAGCCCATGATGTTAACACCCGCTTGTCCTAATGCTGGACCAACTGGTGGAGCTGGGTTAGCTTTACCTGCAGGAATTTGAAGTTTTACCATTTTAATTACCTTTTTAGCCACGAGACACACCTCCTTAAGTCCGTGATGTGGTCAATTGGGCAGTGATTTGCCCTCCCACTTCATATTTTATCTGTAACGATAAAATCTTTTTCAAAAAACGTCTCCGTTACCGAAGACGTACTGACTTAAAAGATATTATCACTTTTTACAATTCATTTCAAGTTTCATTTTATAATTTTTCAATTTGATGGAAATCAAGCTCGACCGGTGTTTCACGACCAAACATATCTACAAGCACTCTTACCTTTTGTTTTTCCATGTCAATCTCTTCGATTGCGCCTGTATAGTTCGCGAATGGCCCTTCATTTACACGTACTGTTTCATGAAGTTCAAAGTCGAAATCAACCACTTCATTGTCCATTCCCATATGCTTCATAATGGTAACAACTTCCTCCTCTAATAAAGGAGATGGTTTTGAACCTGATCCAGAAGATCCAACAAAACCTGTTACGCCCGGTGTATTACGAACAACATACCAAGAATCATCAGTCATAATTAGTTCAACTAATACATAACCTGGGAATACTTTTCTTTTTGTTAATTTTTCTTTTCCGTTTTTCATTTCTACTTCTACTTCTTCTGGAACAACAACACGGAAAATTTTATCTTGCATTCCCATTGATTCTACACGTTTCTCTAGGTTTGCTTTTACTTTATTTTCATATCCAGAATAAGTATGGACAACATACCAACTTTTTTCCATTCATTTAGGACGAGCGTCCTTCCCTCCCTGACGTACATTTTTTTGTGCAAATGAAAAAACCCGTTCATCGGGCTTTTACACAGTTCGTATAAATAACATTATATCATGGATAAGTGCTTCTTATTCAAGAATTAACCAAGAATTAACCGAATTAAAGAAGAAATACCCATGTCAACTACTGCAAAGAAAACTGCAAAAAACACAACTGTCGCAATAACAGTAGCTGTCGAACGAAGTAATTCATCTTTCTTAGGCCAACTTACTTTTTTCATTTCGCGACCTACATCGCCGAAAAAGTTCGTCAAACGCATTTACGGGACCTCCAGTGTATTGTTTCGATTATTTATTTTGTTTCCTTATGAACTGTATGCATATTGCATGTTTTACAAAATTTCTTTATCTCAAGTCGCTCTACTGAGCTCGTATCTTTCATTGTGGAGTAGTTTCGGTTCTTACACTCTTCACATGAGAGTACAACTTTTTTCCTCATTTGTTACACCAACCTTGTAACATTATGTCCCTAAAAATGTATCATACAATAAAAGACAATGTCAATGACATGCCGCTTACTACCTTACAAAAAGGAAGCAGGAGAATTATTTTCCCCCTGCGACATACACACTATGAGTTTAAAGTTGTATTTTCTCTCATCTCCATATATCGTTCAAGCTTTCTTTTCACACGCTGCAGAGCATTATCAATGGACTTTACATGCCTATTTAACTGCTCTGAGATTTCTTGATAAGAACGACCATCTAAGTATAAAGAAAGCACTTTCCTTTCTAAATCGCTTAATAATTCAGATATTTTTAGTTCTATGTCGGTATATTCTTCCTGACTAATAATCATCTCTTCAGGATCAGTCACCTTTGCTTCTGAAATAACATCTAATAGCGTACGATCAGATTCCTCATCGTAAATCGGTTTGTCTAAAGAAACATACGAATTTAAAGGAATATGTTTTTGTCTCGTTGCTGTCTTAATAGCAGTAATAATTTGACGAGTAATACATAGTTCAGCAAATGCTTTAAAAGAAGATAGCTTGTCCTCTTTATAATCACGAATGGCTTTAAATAATCCAATCATACCTTCTTGAACAATATCCTCTCGATCGGCACCTACTAAAAAATACGATCTTGATTTTGCACGAACAAAGTTCTTGTACTTGTGAATTAAATATTCAAGAGCATCAATATTACCTTTTCGAACTAACTCAACTATCGCCTCATCCTCTAAATCGCGAAACGTAACGTTGTTGGTACTTACGAAGCCTGTTTCCACTCTGATCCCTCCGACCGCTATTTATTTAGAAATATTATACAGTAAGCGCTTGAAGAGCGTCAATGCTTCAACGCTCTCCCCGCCTTAATTTTTCTAATTTTTCTGTAATATCCTTACTAAATATCGTTCGCATAGCTGGTTGTTTCTCTTTTACCTCTTGCGTTTGATGGCGCACTTGTTGTTCCATTGCCTGTACCTCTATTTCTAGTTCACGGGCTGACTTCCTAAGCGCTCCTTGTGCAAAAATAACCCACTGCTCCGTATAATCAGAAGTCGCAACATAAATTTGTGTATTAATGTTGCGAAGTTCAATCGCGAGTTGTTCAATTTTTTCATCAGCGGTTTGATTTTTCCTTGTGAAAATAACTTCAACACGCGATTGCTTCATCTTTTTTTCAATTCCTTGAACTGTATAAGCATCAAATACAATCATTACTCTTGTTCCCGTGTAACCTTGATAATCCGCCATCTTATCAATTAGCGCATCCCTTGATGCCTGTAAATCTACATCCCTCAATTTTTTCAAGTCTCTCCAAGCCCCAATAATGTTGTAACCATCAACGATTAAGATATCGTTCATTTTCACTCACCAATTTGGTGACGTTTGCGATATACCTCATACATTAACAGACTTGCAGCTACTGAAGCATTTAAGGATGTAACTTTACCAACCATCGGCAAGTTGATTAAGAAATCACACTTTTCACCAATAATACGGCTCATACCTTTTCCTTCACTACCAATTACTAATCCGATTGGCATATTACCATCTAAATTACGGTAATCTGTTTTTCCTCTTGCATCTGTACCCGCAATCCAAAGACCGCGCTCTTTTAAATCATCAATTGTTCGAGATAAGTTTGTCACGCGAGCAACAGGAATATATTCAATTGCTCCTGTCGAAGCTTTTGCAACCGATGCCGTTAACCCTACAGCTCTTCGCTTCGGAATAATAATCCCATGAGCCCCAGTTGCATCTGCTGTACGCATAATAGACCCTAAGTTATGAGGGTCTTCAATTTCATCAAGAATTAAGAAGAAAGGATCCTCATTACGCTTAGCAGCCACTTCAAATAAATCCTCTAATTCTGCATATTGATAGGCTGCTACTTGCGCGATTACACCTTGATGATTTCCTTCGACAAGTTGGTCTAATTTTTTCTTTGGTGCATGTTGCAAAATAATTTTATTCTCTTTTGCTAATGCTAATACGATTTGTACTTGCCCTTTGGCAGCACCTTCTGCGATCCAAATTTTATTAATATCTCGTCCTGATCGTAACGCTTCAATTACAGGGTTACGTCCGATAATATATTCACTACTCATATTGATGTGCCCCCTTCCTTCGTTTCTAAAACATTAATCGCTTTATATACAAGTTCTTCCAATCTTTCGCTATTGTTCAATAAATAATGATAACCAAGTAGTGCCTCGAAGGCAGTACTGTAGCGATATGTTTGCACATCCGTATTTTTAGGGACAGAACCCGAATTTGCATTACGTCCTCTTCTTAAAACCGCTTCTTCTTCCTCTGTCAAAAATGCTGTTTCTAGTAAATGATAAACAACTTTCGCTTGCGCTTTCGCCGAAACAAAGCTTGTCCCTAAACGATGTAATTGGTTAGGACGAACCGTTCCTTTTTGAAGAAGGTGATAGCGGATATATTGTTCGTATACCGCATCACCCATATATGCTAACGCTAAGCTGTTTAATTGCTTTGCATCAATCATGCTTATCCTCTTTTCCATCTTGTACCTTGAGCGGTATCTTCTAAAATAATATTACGCTCTTTTAAATCATCACGAATTTGATCAGACAATGCAAAGTCGCGATTTTTACGAGCCTCAATACGTTTTTGAATTAATGCCTCAATCTCTTCATCAAGCAATTCTTCTTTTGTTAATTCTAATCCTAAGATACCGAATAACGTTTCAAATTGTTTTACATACGCTCCAATTACAGCTTTTGATGTATGCTCTTCCAATAGGTATTGATTTGCATGGTTTGCTAAATTATATAACTCTGTTATCGCATTTGCTGTATTAAAATCATCGTTCATCGCTTCTTCAAATGCCAACTGGAATTTTTCTACTTCAGCTAACCATTTTTCATTATGGTCTGTTAAATCTGTGCTACTTTCCATACGGTGCTTTAAGTTACCGTAAGCTGTTTTAATGCGTTCTAATCCATTATTCGTACTCTGTAATAACTCTTCACTAAAGTTGATTGGATGACGATAATGTACAGATAACATAAAGAAACGAATTAACTGCGGATTATATTGTTTAATAATGTCATGAACTAAAATGAAGTTCCCTAATGATTTAGACATTTTTTCATTGTTAATATTAATATATCCATTATGCATCCAGTAACGTGCAAATGTTTTTCCAGTCAATGCTTCTGATTGAGCGATTTCATTTTCATGGTGAGGGAATGCTAAATCTTGCCCACCAGCATGAATATCAATTGTATCACCTAAATATTTGCGCGCCATTGCAGAGCATTCAATGTGCCATCCTGGACGGCCTTTTCCCCACGGGCTCTCCCAGAAAATTTCGCCTTCCTTTGCCGACTTCCATAAGGCAAAATCAAGTGGATCTTGTTTCTTTTCCCCAACTTCAATACGTGCACCATGGCGCAGATCTGCAATTGGTTGATGAGACAATTTGCCATAGCCTTCAAATTCTTTCGTTTTGTAATAAACATCACCTTCAGATTCATATGCATATCCTTTTTTCACAAGTTCCTCAATAAACTCAATAATGATATCCATATTTTCTGTTACACGAGGATGAACTGTAGCATGCTTGCAACCTAATGCAGTTACATCTTCAAAGTACGCTTCAACAAAGCGATTCGCAATTGTTGGAACATCTTCTCCTAATTCATTTGCCGCTTTAATTAACTTATCATCTACATCCGTAAAATTAGAAACATACTGCACTTCATACCCTTTATACTCTAGATAGCGACGTACTGTATCAAATACCATAGGTGGTCTTGCATTCCCAATATGAATATAGTTGTATACCGTCGGTCCGCATACATACATCTTCACTTTATTTTCTTCTAAAGGAACAAACTCCTCTTTCTGACGCGTTAACGTATTATAAATGTGAATAGTCATTTTCATCCTTCCTTTCCACTTTTACTTCAAGTTGCTTTTTTAATTTTTCAAGTTCAGCTTCCATCACTTTTAATTTATCGAAAATTGGATCCGGAAGATCTGAATGATTCAATTCCTGGCCTATCTTTACTCCATTTTGAATTACGACACGACCAGGTATACCTACAACTGTCGAATGCGCAGGAACTTCTTTTAATACAACGGATCCTGCACCAATTTTGGAATTTTCTCCAACTGTAATGGATCCGAGTACTTTTGCACCAGTTGCAATAAGTACGTTATCTTGGATTGTTGGATGCCTTTTTCCTTTTTCTTTCCCTGTACCACCTAATGTAACTCCTTGATAAATTGTTACATTGTCTCCAATTTCACATGTCTCCCCAATAACAACTCCCATACCATGGTCAATAAAAAAACGGCGACCAATTGTGGCTCCTGGATGAATCTCAATACCGGTAAAAAAACGACTAACTTGTGAAATCCAACGTGCAATAAAGAAAAAATTCCGTTTATAAAAGGCATGTGCAATTCGGTGTGCCCAAACTGCATGTAATCCAGAGTAAGTTAAAATGACCTCGAAATAACTTCGCGCCGCTGGATCTTGTTCAAAAACGACTTCAATATCCTCTCGAAGTCTCCTAAACATCGATGTCCCCTCCCCTTTATGGGCTACTTTTCTGAGTGAACCGATTTACCCCGCTATTGGCGGACAATCATACTTCCACCTCAACATTCAACAAAAGCAAAAAGTTAGGTTGGAAATAGACTATCCGTAAAGGCCCGATTAGTGAAGACTAATAATTAGTGAGAAATGAAGAAAAACACCCACTGATTACAGTTTCACTTTATCGCTAACTCCCTTACTTGTTACCTAGTCTTTATCCATCTGTACAAAAATTTATACCCCTGCCTATTTACATGGTATAAAAAAAGACGCCCCTGTCAAATTGACAGAGACGCCTTATAAGCGCGGTTCCACTCTGTTTAGGCTTAAATAAAGCCTCAAACTCATCATGATAACGGTTTATACCGCTTCTGCTTACTTTGCGTACTTATGACGTTTCCCGAAACTCTTCGTTGTTCAGCAGAAGACTCGAAGGGGCATTTCAAAAATCCGCTTATAAACCACTTCCAGCCAAAAGGTGGTTCTCTCTGTAAAAAGCCTGATTCTCTACTTCTCCTTCTCGTCGCTTTCCTTTATTAGGTTTTTAACGTATTTTTATTATATTTCTAAATTCGTTAAATGTTAACCAATTACTTTACGAATACGATTTAAAACTTTTTCTTTTCCAAGAAGTGCGATTGCGTTTGGAAGCTCTGGACCATGTGTTTGGCCAGTAGTTGCAACACGAATTGGCATAAATAAATTTTTACCTTTATGGCCTGTTTCTTTTTGAACAGCTTTAATTGCTTTCTTAATTGCCGCCGGTTCTACTTCCTCTAAAGCCTCTAATCCTGCTGCAAATGCGCGAAGCACTTCAGGTACTTGCTCACCTTTCAATACTTCTTGTCCTTCTTCTTCATAATCTACATGATCTTTAAAGAACATTTCAGAAAGCTCTACAATTTCAGCTCCAAAACTCATTTGTTCATGGTATAAAGCAATTACATCACGAACCCAAGCTTGTTCTTGTTCACTTAAGTTTTCACTTACACGACCAGCTTTCACTAAATGCGGTAAACTTAATGCAACAACAGCATCTAGATCTTGCTTTTTCATATATTGGTTGTTCATCCATTTAAGTTTTTGAGAATCAAATAATGCAGGTGATTTTGATAAACGAGCTGCATCAAACATTTCGATAAACTCTTCTTTAGAGAAAATCTCTTCTTCTCCTACTGGTGACCAACCTAGTAATGCGATAAAGTTAAAGATCGCTTCTGGAAGATATCCAAGCTCTTTATATTGCTCAATAAATTGAATAATAGATTCATCACGTTTACTTAATTTTTTACGACTCTCATTTACGATTAAAGTCATATGACCAAACTGAGGGATATCCCAACCGAAAGCTTCATAGATCATCATTTGTTTCGGCGTGTTAGAAATGTGATCATCCCCACGAAGAACGTGTGTGATTTCCATTAAATGATCATCTACTGCTACCGCAAAATTATAAGTTGGAATACCATCTTTTTTCACAATAACGAAATCACCAAAGTCATTTGAGTGGAAAGCAACTTCATCTTTTACGATATCCTTAAATGTGTAGTCGCGGTCAGCTGGTACACGGAAACGAATACTTGGAATGCGGCCTTCTGCTTCAAATTGTTTGATTTGTTCTTCTGTTAAATCACGGTGTTTCCCTGCATAACGAGGTGTTTCACCACGAGCGATTTGTCCTTCGCGCTCTGCTTCTAATTCTTCTTCTGTCATGTAACATTTATAAGCTAAACCACGCTCTAGTAAATCTTCATATAACTTTTTATAAATATCTAAACGTTCTGTTTGGCGATATGGTCCATATTCACCACCAACATCAACACCTTCATCCCAGTCCATACCGAGCCATTTCAAGTATTTTAATTGGCTTTCTTCACCACCAGCAACGTTACGTTTTACATCAGTATCTTCAATACGAATAATAAACTTACCATCTTGATGACGAGCAAATAAATAATTAAATAATGCCGTACGCGCATTTCCGATATGTAAGTGTCCTGTTGGACTTGGCGCATAGCGCACTCTCACTTGCTTTTCCATAATTGGTACACCTTCCATTCTTAATGTCAACACATTCTATAATTGTACACCAAAAAAATATGATTATCCATCTTACGAATCAAAAACAACTATTTTTTCTGTAATAATACAACTGCTTGAGAAGCAATTCCTTCTTCTCTCCCTGTAAATCCTAATTTTTCAGTCGTTGTCGCCTTTACATTAATATTATCTATAGAGGTTTCTAACAACTCACTAATACGCTTACGCATACTTTCAATATGTGGGGCCATTTTTGGCTTTTGTGCAATAATTGTACAATCTAGATTACCTAACTCATACCCTTGCTCACGCACAAATTCCCAAACTTTTTGTAATAACACCGCTGAATCTGCATCCTTAAAGGCAGGATCTGTATCTGGAAAATGTTTTCCGATGTCACCTGCAGCAATTGCTCCTAAACATGCATCAGCAATTGTATGTAAAAGTACATCTGCATCTGAGTGACCTAATAAACCTTTTTCATGCGGAATCGTAATTCCACCGATAATTAATGGTCTACCTTCTGCAAATTCGTGTACATCAAAACCTTGTCCAATTCGAAACATTTTACATCCTCCTTAAGCTAAACTACTGAAACTCATAATCTTATGTCGATGAATCTATTAAGAAAAGCCCGGTAGTTACCGAGCTTTTCTTAATATTATACCATCACTATCGTTCCTTCTGAACACGCAGGAAACTTTCGGCAATTAATAAATCTTCTGGTGTTGTTACTTTAATATTATAATAACTACCCTCTACTACGCCTACTTCTTTTCCTATGCGTTCTACAAGACTTGCATCATCTGTACCAAGGAAGCATCCTTGTTTCGCACTCCTATGCGCCTCTAATAAAAGAGGAACAGAAAACCCTTGTGGTGTTTGTACCGCTCTTAACTGAGAACGTTCAACTGTTTCAACAACCGTATTCTGTTCTACTTTTTTCACAGTATCTTTAACAGGTACTGCACAAATAGAAGCACCCTTCTGCTTCGCTGTAGTTAATACAGCATGAATCATTTTATTCGTTACAAACGGACGTGCTCCATCGTGTACAAGAACGTAATCAACATGCTTCACATGTTGAACAGCGTTATACACGCTATCTTGTCTTTCAGCTCCGCCCTGAATAAACTGCACATCCTTTTGAATATGATACTTCTGCATTAACTCTTCAAAATAAGGGCGTTCCTCTTCATTAATTGCCATAATAATATTTTTACATGCTTTATCTTTTTCAAAGGCGCGTAATGTATGCACAATAATAGGCACTTCATTAATAAGCAAAAATAATTTATTTTTACCAGCACCCATTCGCTTCCCTTGGCCCGCAGCCGGAATAATTAATGTATACATGCTAATAACCCTCTACTTATAATGCTTTTTCTAGTAATTTACGCTTCGCAAAAATCATGCGACCAGCAGATGTTTGTAGTACACTCGTAACGAGTACATCCAGTTGTGAACCAACATATTCCCTACCGTCTTCTACTACAATCATCGTACCATCATCTAAATAAGCAACACCTTGATTTTGTTCTTTTCCATCTTTGACAACATAAACACTTAATTCTTCACCAGGAAGTACAACTGGTTTAATCGCATTTGCTAAATCATTAATGTTCAGAACCGTTACTCCTTGTAGTTCAGAAACTTTATTTAAATTAAAATCATTCGTGACAACAGTACCACCAGTTACCTTCGCTAATTTCACAAGCTTGCTGTCCACTTCTTGAATGTCTTCGAAATCGCCTTCATAAATCTCTACTGGAATTGGCATCTCTTTTTGAATACGGTTTAAAATATCTAATCCTCTACGCCCGCGATTACGCTTTAATGCATCAGAAGAATCTGCAATATGTTGCAACTCTTCTAATACAAACTGAGGAATCACAATTGTTCCTTCTAGAAACTTTGTTTGACAAATATCAGCAATACGTCCGTCAATGATTACACTTGTATCAAGAATTTTCCAATGAGAAGAGGATTCTTCTACTCCTGCTTCTGTTCCAACTTCTTCATTCTCGTTATTATTATTTTTCTTCTTACCACCGCGTTGTGGTAGTGTAAATAATCCTAACAATTCATTTCTCTTTTTAAATCCTACTTGGAACCCTAAGTAACCAAGTAAAAGTGTAAAGAAGATTTGTAATACAGTGCTAATGACCGGAATTGTAAATTCACGAATTGGTATCAAAATTAAATATGCAACAATAAGGCCCGAAATTAATCCTAGCGTACCAAATAAAACATCTGTTACAGGAGCCTTTACAAGCGCTTCTTCAATATGTTTAATAAGCTGAACAATATAATCTACGAGCCAAAATGTTGTTAAAAATAAAATAATTGCACCAATAATTGCACGAACATATGAACCTTCAAGTAAAGGAACTGCACCAATGTCCAATACATTAATAACTTTCGGGATTAAATAAATCCCTAATGCTCCCCCGATTACTAAAAAGAAGAGCTGTACGATCCGTTTTAACATCCAACCACCTCCTACTCATTATTAACCATTGTTTTGCTAATCAAAACGCCGAATGCAAAAGCGGACGTGTCTTTTCATAAATTGTTTTATTTACCAATATACCATATCATATACCAAAAATGTGCTAGTGTCGTTATATTATGAAATCAATGTAATATTCTTAATTGTGTCTACTCATATATAAATGCTCTTGGATTCGTTTTAAACCTTCACGTATTTTTTTCGCTCGGACTTCTCCAATTCCTTCTACATCATCTAATTCGTTAATACTTGCGCGACAAACACCTTGCAATGTTCTAAATCGATTAATTAAGTTTTCAATAATAAGAGGTGGTACCCTAGAAATTTTACTTGTAATCCTATACCCTCTCGGTGTAACACTTTCCTCTAAACTCATTTGCCCTGGGTAACCAAGCAATTTCACTAAATCACTATCTTCTAAAAGCTGTGCATTTGCAAGCTCCTGTAATTTTTTTAAAATTTGGTAGTGATCCTGTGTCTTTTCCTGATAGTAGTCTTTAATTAATAATGCCGCCTCTGCTTCCAAATCTGCCAATAGCTCAGTAAGCTGTAAACGAATAAGTCTACCTTCTGTTCCTAATTCATGAATATAACTTAGGATTTCATTCTTAATACGAAGTACCATCTCAACACTATGCAAGACATGGACCACTTCAGACATCGTAACAACTTCCTCAAATTCTAGAATACCCAAATTCGTAATACCATCATTCCATACTGCCTTGTATTTTTCTAAAGTTTGAATCGCCTGATTTGCCTTTGTTAAAATAACACCTATATCTTTTAGTGTATAACGTAGACTTCCCTGATATAGCGTAATTACGTTACGCCTTTGTGAAATAGCAACAACAAGACTTCCCGTTTGCTTCGCTACACGTTCTGCTGTACGATGACGCATTCCTGTTTCAATGGAATCAATAGATGACTCGGGAACCAATTGTGCATTTGCAATTAAAATTTTACTTCCCGTCTCATTTAAAATAAGAGCTCCATCCATTTTTGCTAGTTCGTATAAACTGGCAGGAGAGAATGCACAATTAATATGAAACCCTCCATCAACAATGCTTTTAATCTGATCGTTATATCCAAGGACAATTAAGCCACCTGTTTGCGCGCGAAGTACATTATCTATTCCTTCCCGCAGAGGTGTCCCTGGTGCAACAAGCTGTAAAATATTAATCATACTTTTGACACGTTGCTTGTTTTCTTCCATAGCCTAGCCTCCTAATGTCAAACGAAGCGCCTCTCCTAAATTAGATACACCAACTACTTCAATCCCGTCAGGAATTGTCCAACCCCCTAAATTTTTTCGCGGGATGATGGCGCGCTGAAATCCTAATTTAGCCGCTTCTTGTACTCGTTGTTCAATTCTCGATACCCTTCTTACTTCTCCAGTTAACCCAACTTCTCCTATTACCGCATCAGTTGGTGCAGTTGACTTATCTCGAAAACTCGATGCAATACTTAAAGCAACCGCCAAATCAATTGCTGGTTCATCCAATCGTAATCCTCCAGCAACCTTTAAATAAGCATCTTGGTTTTGCAATAATAAACCTGCTCTTTTTTCTAGCACTGCCATAATAAGCGATACACGATTATGATCAATCCCTGTAGCCATTCTTCGTGGATTTCCAAAACTAGTAGGAGAGATTAATGCTTGTATTTCTACTAAAACCGGCCTTGTCCCTTCCATAGAAGCTACAACTGTAGAGCCAGCAACTCCAACGGGTCTTTCTTCTAGAAAAATCTCAGAAGGATTTAATACTTCCGCAAGACCTAATTCCTTCATTTCAAATATACCCATTTCATTTGTAGAACCAAAGCGATTTTTAACTGCTCGTAAAATACGATATGTATGATGACGGTCTCCTTCAAAATAAAGAACTGCATCCACCATATGCTCTAACATACGCGGCCCTGCAATTGCGCCTTCTTTCGTTACATGTCCTACGATAAAAATTGGAATTCCTTTCGTTTTTGCAAGCTTCATCAGTTCGGCTGTACATTCACGTACTTGTGAAACACTTCCTGGCGCTGAGGTTACTTCTGGTAAATAAATAGTTTGAATGGAATCAATAACAACAAAGGAAGGATTCATTTCATCGATATGTGCCGCAATTCTCTGTAAATCTGTTTCCGAAACAACAAATAAGTTATCTCCATTTACATGTAGACGATCTGCACGAAGTTTAATTTGTTTTGCTGATTCTTCACCAGATATATACAATACATCATACGAAGAATCCGCTAATTGCGATGATATTTGTAGCAATAAAGTTGACTTTCCAATTCCAGGGTCTCCTCCAATAAGTACGAGGGAACCATCAACAATTCCTCCACCAAGTACACGATTAAATTCTTGAAATTTTGTTTCAATCCGTGCCTCTGATTTTGTTTCTACTTCTGTAAGACGCCTTGGCTTCGTTACTTCCGTTTGAATCGCATTTGCATAGTTGATACGCCTTGATGATACAACTTGTTCCATCTCTTCAACAAGCGTATTCCATTGCCCGCATCCAGGGCACTTCCCCATATATTTCGGTGACTGATAACCACATTCTTGACATATAAATTTCGTTTTCTTTTTAGCCATTTTGTTTTTTACTTCACTTCACTTTCATATGTAAACATGTATCCTTCTTGTACAAGAAAGAGGGCTATTATTTAGCCCTCTTTGTTTGTCTATACTTATTTTACCTTTTCTGCACTGCGAATGACAAATGATTCTCCTTCAGCATCAAAGACAACTTTTTGACCTTTCTCAATTGCTCCTTTTAGAAGCTCTTCTGATAATCGATCTTCTACATGTTTTTGAATTGCTCGACGGAGTGGACGAGCACCATACTCACGATCAAATCCTTTATCAGCAATCGCTTCAATCGCTTTGCTTGTTAACTCTAATTCAATCTCTTGTTCTTTTAATCGATTCACTAGTTGATTAACCATAAGCGTTACAATCTCTTGAATATGCTTTTTCTCAAGCATATGGAACACAATAATTTCATCAATGCGGTTTAAGAATTCTGGACGAAACGCTTTTTTCAATTCATCCATTACTTTACCCTTCATATCTGAATAATCACGTCCCTCATCTTGTACGTTAAAACCAAGATGTTTATTGCGTTTTAACGCTTCCGCACCAACGTTAGATGTCATAATAACAATTGTATTACGGAAATCAACTGTACGCCCTTTAGAATCTGTTAAACGTCCATCTTCTAGCACTTGCAGTAAAATGTTAAATACATCTGGATGAGCCTTCTCTACTTCATCTAATAGAACGACAGAATATGGTTTACGGCGAACCTTTTCAGTCAATTGACCGCCTTCTTCATATCCAACATATCCTGGAGGAGATCCCACTAAGCGAGACGTAGAATGTTTCTCCATGTACTCAGACATATCAATACGAATCATCGCATCTTCATCACCGAACATAGATTCTGCTAATGCGCGTGCAAGCTCAGTTTTACCTACACCAGTCGGTCCTAAGAAAATAAATGAACCAATTGGACGTTTTGGATCTTTTAAACCCGCTCGTGCACGGCGCACCGCTTTCGCTACCGCGACAACAGCTTCATCTTGGCCAATTACACGGTCATGTAAAATAGATTCTAGATTCAATAATTTATTTGTTTCTGTTTGTGCCAGTTTAGAAACTGGAATACGTGTCCACGTAGAAACAACATTTGCAATATCTTCTACTGTTACTTCTGAGTTTTCTTTTCCTTGCTGCTCTTTCCACTGACGTTTCGTATCTTCTAACTTTTCACGTAAGCGTTGTTCCATATCTCGTAAAGAAGCTGCCTTTTCAAACTCTTGGCTCTGTACAGCTGCATCCTTTTCTTTTCGAATTTCTTCAAGCTTCACTTCAAGTTCTTTTAAATTTGGCGGTGTTGTATAAGAACGTAAGCGTACTTTTGAAGCTGCTTCATCGATTAGGTCAATCGCTTTATCAGGTAAGAAACGATCTGTAATATAACGATCCGAAAGTTTTACAGATGCATCAATTGCATCATCTGTAATGGAAACGCGGTGATGTGCCTCGTAACGATCGCGTAATCCTTTTAAAATTTGAATCGATTCTTCTAAGCTTGGTTCGTCAACATGAATTGGTTGGAAACGTCTTTCTAACGCTGCATCTTTTTCAATGTATTTACGATACTCATCTAATGTTGTCGCCCCAATACATTGCAATTCACCACGTGCTAACGATGGTTTTAAAATATTGGATGCGTCAATCGCACCTTCTGCACCACCTGCACCAATTAATGTATGAAGTTCATCGATAAACAAGATAATATTACCCGCTTGTCGAATTTCATCCATCACTTTCTTTAAGCGATCTTCAAATTCACCACGATACTTTGTACCAGCAACAACTGTACCCATATCTAACGTCATAACACGCTTATCACGTAATGTTTCTGGAACTTCATTATTTACAATTTGCTGTGCTAAGCCCTCAGCAATTGCTGTTTTACCTACCCCAGGTTCTCCAATTAATACTGGGTTATTCTTAGTTCTGCGACTCAATACTTCAATAACACGTTGAATCTCTTTACTACGGCCAATAACAGGATCTAGGCGCCCTTCACGTGCAACAACTGTCAAATCTCTTGCTAAACTATCAAGCGTTGGTGTATTTGCATTTGCTGATGCACCACCTTGATGACCTGATGTAGCTTCATTGCTTCCAAGAAGCTGCAATACTTGTTGTCTTGCTTTATTTAAACTTACACCTAAGTTATTTAAAACACGAGCTGCAACACCTTCTCCTTCACGGATTAATCCTAATAAAATGTGTTCCGTTCCGACATAAGAATGACCAAGCTTACGTGCCTCATCCATCGATAACTCAATTACTTTTTTGGCACGTGGTGTATAATGAACTGTTTGAGACATCTCTGTTCCACGCCCAATTAATCCCTCTACTTCTTTTTGTACCTTCTCTGGACTTAACCCAAGGGCAATTAACGCTTTAGCTGCAATTCCTTCTCCTTCGCGTACAAGCCCAAGTAAAATATGTTCTGTCCCAATATTATTATGTCCAATGCGAATTGCCTCTTCTTGAGATAAAGCTAATACTTTCTGTGCTCGTTCTGTAAATCTTCCAAACATCATAGAAATCGCCTCCTACTTGCGCTCAATTTTGTTCAATTCGTAATCGTTCACGGATTAATGTTGCTCTTCGATAATCCCTTTCTTCCGGGCTTAAAGGACCGCCCGCGTATTGCTGTAAAATTCCTGGCTGAGTTAATACCATCAGCTCTGTTAAAATATTTCTTGATATATTTTTTATATAACCAAGGTCAATGCCTAGCCGCATATCTGACAGACAAGTAGCTGCCTCTGCCGATTGAATTAATCGACTATTGGCCAGTACACCATAAGAACGATATACTCGGTCTTCAAGTTCAATACTTGAATTTTTCTTAATCAGTTCTCGAGCTACTTTCTCTTGTTGTATAAGCTGATGAACGACACTCTCTAAATCTGCTATAATATCTTCTTCTGATTTTCCTAATGTCATTTGATTAGAAACTTGAAATATATTACCTAAGGCTTCGCTACCTTCACCGTATATTCCTCTTACGACTAAACCTAATTGTTGAATCGCTTGTATAATACGATTTATCTGTTTCGTCAAAACAAGTGCTGGTAAATGCATCATCACAGAAGCGCGTAACCCCGTTCCAACATTTGTAGGGCAACTTGTAATATAGCCAAGCGATTCATCAAAAGCATATTCAACTGTTTCTTCAATCCAAGTATCCATTTGGTTTGCGTTTTGTAACGCTCCTAATAATTGCAATCCTGAGAACAAACACTGAATTCGCACATGGTCTTCTTCATTAAGCATTACACTTATATGTTCGTTTTCTGATAGTAGACACGCACCAAATTCTGTTCCAGCAAGATTAGGACTAATTAAATGTTTTTCTACTAAGACCCTTCGTTGAAGCGGTTTTAGTTCATTCATTTTTAATAGTTCAAAATTCCCAAAGGATTTCACTTTCTGATTTACAAACTTCTTTTGAAATAAATTAGTAATCTGCTCAGCTTCTTCATCCGTTTGCATAATAGGGAAATGATAATCTTTTAAATTACGAGCCAAACGAATACGACTACTTAAAACAATATCAGAATCGGGGCCATCTCCCCTCATCCACGGACTAATTGCTTCATTCATAATACGATCCAGTGACATAGAATTATTCCCCCTCTCTATGCTCACTAAGCTGATTTTCAATACTTCGAATTTGATCACGCGTTTGAGCTGCGTTTTCAAATTCTTCTTTCTGTACATATTGCCTTAATTTTAGTTTTAGTTCATCTAATTCTTTCTTTAGATGAATATTTCCTCCCATACGTTCTGGAATTTTTCCACAATGATGTGTATGACCACCATGAAGCCGCTTCAGCATTGGCTTTAGTTGTTCCTTAAATGTCTCATAACAAGAAGCACATCCAAAGCGACCCACTTTTGCAAATTGTTTATATGTCATATTACAAGTTGGACATCGCAACACTCTTGTATCCGAAAAGCTATCCTCTTGGTTTTCAATCATTGATTGTTTTCCATGTAGCAATCCAGCTAGTAAGTCATGAAAAGAAAAACTAGATTGTGTTGATTGAAAGAAAGACGTATAGCCATTTTGCTCTGCACATTGCTCACAAAGATGAACTTCCGTCTTTTGTCCGTTTATCACTTTTGTATAATGTAAAGCTGCTGGTCTTATATTACAATTTTGACAAGTCATCTTATATCCCTACCTTTACAACGGGAACGATCTACCTCATGATACTTTTTATACGTCATTAGATTATTTTGTTAACTTAATCTTATCTGTAAAAAGTCCCACTATAAAATGAATTACCGCTAAAAACATTTCTTAACAAAAGCTGTATTTATTTATATTTCAGTGTCCTTAACATTGCGCATAGTATCCGAGCCCTAAGTTCATCTCGAGAAGGTAAATCCATTAATAATACAGATCGATCTAGCACGCTCAGCATAAGTTTTGCTTCCCGATTTGTCACAATATCTTCTTCCACTAATCGGATAATAATACTTTCCGCATTTCCTTGCGCAATACTATGCTCAATCATATGAAGCATTTGATCAATAATGTCTATATCGTCATGCAATTTGACTTTGATAATGCGAATGTAACCTCCTCCGCCTCGTTTACTTTCAACTATAAATCCTCTTTCTAACGTAAAACGAGTATTGATTACATAATTAATTTGAGACGGGACACAATCAAATCGATCCGCAATCTCATTTCTCTTAATCTCAATCACATTATTATTGCTTAAGTCAATAACTTGCTTTAGATATTGCTCAATGATATCAGATATATTTCTCATTTATCCGCCACCTTTATTGACTTTGACTATCTTTGACTTTAATTATATACGTATTAAAGAAATTTGCAACTCTTTTGCTTCTTCACTATCCTAGCCAAAATTTTTGTTCTTTAATCACTCAATTTATTATTTAGATCTGTTAAAAAAATACCCTTTAAATGTCTTATTAAATTTATAACAATGTAAGACTATAGGGGTTACCAATGTGCATTTTATAAAAGTCTAGGATGAAGAAAAGCAGAAGTTTTCCTATTGAGAAATTAACAAAAAATACAGAAGATGCAATCACTCAAAAAGTAAGAAGCTGTTATGGTGTAGCTTTTGCTATCAACATTGAAGAAATTCGGAAAATGATGAAAGATGGGCTGTTTTTTAAAGTATACAAAAAAGACGAGTCAAAATGACTCGTCTTAAGCTTGCTTGGCGACGTCCTACTCTCACAGGGACAAGGTCCCAACTACCATCGGCGCTAGAGAGCTTAACTTCCGTGTTC
>NZ_JAGDQK010000043.1:0-59017 GCF_017498755.1 Bacillus sp. XF8
GAAGAGAAACATATGCCTGAAGGCATACAACTAAGGCAAGTTAAATATCTCAATAATATAGTAGAACAAGACCACCGTTTTATTAAAAGGCGAGTTCGTTCTATGTTAGGATTAAAATCATTTAAAACAGCATTCTCTATATTGAGTGGTGTTGAAGCCATGCATATGATGAAAAAAGGACGAGTGGTTTTACCGGACAAGTCCGTCCAAAAACAGAAGGAATTTATTCATAAATTGTTTGGCTTGGCTTCATAAGATAGAAATGTAGAGGAAATTGCTATTCTATGTTTCTAACTAACATTTTTGCACCAGAATCGCCAATGGTTATACCCTCTCCAATGGAAATCAACCATTTTCCATGACCTCTCCCCTAATCCTCCTGGCTCATGTTCTCGTTCCAATAATACTCGTCTGGTAAATAACGAGGACCAAATACGCTTGTCCCTACACGGATGATAGTAGCTCCTTCTTCGATGGCCACCTTGAAATCCCCGGACATACCCATCGAAAGAATATCCATTTCTACACGTGGAAACTTTTTCTCCTTAATTTGTGTTTGAATAGATTTTAATAATTGGAAGCAGTGCCGGGTCTCGTCGTTTGTGGCATTTAGTTTTCCAATGGTCATTAAGCCTTTTATATTTAACGTTTCGAACTGGGACAATTGCTCTACTAACTCCAGTGCTGATTCAGGCGGAGCACCAAATTTGCTTTCTTCGTATGAAGTATTGATTTGTACCAGAATATCCATAGTTTTATTCTCTTTAATGAGGTGATTATGCAACACCTGCCCCAATTTCAAACGGTCCACAGAATGAATGAGCGTAACATATTTAACGACGTCTTTCACTTTATTCGTTTGCAGATGTCCTATAAAATGCCATTCCACCTGATTGTACTGCTGAATAAGTGGAAATTTGCCCCGAAGTTCTTGCGCTTTATTTTCACCAAATAAAGTTTCACCAGCTTGAATGGCTGTTTGTAATTTTTCAATTGGTACAGTTTTTGTTGCCAACAACAATTTGACGTCCTCTATCTTGCGTCCTGAGGATTGGCATGCCAATTCCATCTGTTGCCTCACGGTTTTGAGATTCTCCTCGACTAAATTTCCCACGTTCTTCCCTCTTTCCGCTCTATATTCGTGTTTATTTGTAATGGTTACTTTAGAAGACATCATACATCTCCAAATTGATATTTTCCTTTGCCAACCGCGCTTCCCCCTCTGTTGGATGGAACAAAATGCGTGAACTACACACCACTTAGCTCCCACTTCAAGCGTCAGCTAAGTGGTGAGTAGTTCAATTCCAAATGAAGTTTATTGAACTTAAAACTAGGTATCAATTCGTTTATTTGCAATGAAAAATCTGCCTTTGTCTACTATGGGTTAACCCTAATCATCCATTGGTTAGTTACTGAAAACATTTCGTTTCGATTGTATGATTAGGATATATGATAATAAGTTAACAAATAAAAGATTAGACGTATGAAGGATTTTTATAAAAAATAATAAACAAAAAATCCGATTCAAAATCCATTTGGAAATAACAGTAAGGCTATAACCTATTTTTACACATACCTCGGTTGTACCCTAACAACATGGATAAAGCGTTCACTTATTTCCTTCCGCATTACCATGGTCTAAACCAAACGAAATTTCTTTTAACGTATCAATCAAAATATGTGTAGCTGCGCCTAGATATTTATCCTTTCTATAGACAATTCCCACATTTCGAGCAAGATTAGAATTTCGCATAGGAATGATTTTTATATTAGGTTGGTTAAGATACTCTAGGTAAGGGCCAGGTAATATAGTGATTCCTATACCGTCTGCCACCATATTAATTAATGACTGCATAGTTGTAATTTCAAAAATAGGCTCCGGAAGAAAGCCCAAGTCTTTGCAATTTTTATTTATAAGCTGTCTTATAAAATATTGTTCAGGAAGTAAAATAGAAGGGGTCGTCTCTAATACTTCTAATCCTAACATATCCTGATGTGCTAATGGATGTTCAACAGGTACTGCAAAAGCCATTTCTTCTGTATATAAAGAAAGCGTTTCAAATTCATCGCCTTTCATAGGTAAAAAAACGATTCCTAAGTCCACCTTATTTTCTAACAAGTGTTTTTGAATATCCCCAGTACGTAGACCTAGCACAGAAATCTTAACAGCTGGGTATAGCTTGTGAAATTTAATTAATGCGGGTGGAATCAGATAATTTTCTACTGTTAACAATGTACCAATCGAAATTGATCCTCTTTGAAGTCCATTTAATTCATTTATTGAAGTTTTTGCTTGTTCTAATTCGTGAAAAATGTTGCGAGTATACTTTAAGAGTAGTTTTCCCGATTCAGTAAGAGCTGTCTTCTTACCAATTCGATCAAATAAAGGCGTTCCAATTTCATGCTCTAATAATCTGATTTGTTGACTTAAAGATGGCTGTGAAATTCCAACCTTTTCTGCAGCTCTTGTAAAATGAAGTTCTTGGCACACAGCATAAAAATACTCCAGTTGTCTTAATTCCATTCTGAAGCCTCCTAGTTCAAATGGTGATAGTTAATGAATTGATGTTATGTAAAGCCTCAAGGATCTTATTTATTATGGATAGTTTCTATATGAATTCTACAGAAACTTAAGGTAATACAAATTATATCATAGGTTAAAACTATAGTTATTATATAAATAATTAAATTGTTCTATTAATTGAAGTATCTTAGACTATTATTTACACAGAAGGCTAATCTTATAGTTTCAAAAGTTAAAAATCTTTCAACTGTGTAAAATTTTGAGGAGGTTAATAGGATGAGTAATCAAAGAACAGATATTGTCAATTATAGCGAGTTTCTAAAAAAGAGTAGGAAGCCTGCCATTCGAGCATGTTCTTGGAAATGGAAAGATATTTATCCCTTGCTTAATGAATCTGTATCAGAAGATTTTCTTGAAAGTGGACGTGGAACTTTATCCCTCATTCATAAGGATACTGGAGATGCATATGGCACTTCCTCAACAATGAATGTAGTAGTACAAATTTTTAAACCTGGTGAGCATAATAAGGCTCATCGTCATACGAATGTGGCTTTAAACCTAGTATTTCAGGGAGAGGGTTTTAGTATTGTAGATGGAGAGAAGATTGAATGGGAAAAAGGTGATTTATTCCTAGCTCCTCCATGGTCTGCTCATGAGCATTGCAATACTTCAGAAACAGAGGATGCCATCCTTTTCACTTTTCAGGATGTGCCGGTCCTTACTTCAATGGGCACATGGTTTTTAGAAGAACCGATAGGGAGTACTCCCCGTCACGTCTTAAAACAAAATATACAGACAGAGAAAAAATAGAAGGTATTAACTAGTACTTTTTATATTTGATCTCACATACAAATTAATTCTTTCTATATATATCAACACTGGAGGATAAAACAGATGAAAAATTTAAATGTAGCTATTCCAACCCCCTTTCAAGATGATGAGAGTTTGTATTTAGAGGGCTTTAATTCTATTGTTGAGTACTTAACAGATAACGGAATAGAGTCTCTTCTTGTATCTGCTACTACAGGTGAACAAAATTCAATGAGTATTGAAGAGCGAATCCAAATTATCGATTATTTTAACCAGCAAAACTTTAAACATGTTGAACTTATGTTTGGTGTATCAGCTACAAGAACAAAAAATGCAATAAGATTGATTAAAAAACTTGAGGAGTCTGTTTTCGATTCCATTCTAATTCAGTTCCCTCCATACATTCAGCCGACGCAAGAGCAGGCTATTTCTTATATTAATGAGTTGTTACAACATACCACAAAAAATGTTGTACTTTATAACAATCCTTTTCGAACAGGTTTTGAGCTAAGTGCTGAGTCATTCAGTACTCTTATTAATCAGAAGCACTCCAATCTGGTAGGCATGAAAGAAGAGAGTGATGTTAAACGTCATGAAAATACAACTTTACCAGATGACTTCATCATGTTTGCTGGAGGAGATGTAAACCTTATAGAAAAGATTATGAATGGGTGTAATGGACTTTCTAGTATGGTAGGAAATGTTTACCCAAAAGAAATTCAACAAATTTTCAGCGACTTATTAACGAATAAACCAGTGGACCTTCGAAAAATAAACCAATTAATCAATAAGGTTACAAGTGGTCAAGCCGTTATAAACATTAAAAATCACTACAATTCTTTGGGTATAAAAGTAGGTACTTGTCGTTCTCCTATTCGGTAATAGTACTATTTCAAGGATTTCCTCATCTTAATGAAAAAATCCTAAGGTAATCGCCAAGCAGAAAAAATAATTGAATTATTTTTTCTGCTTGCGGATACCATTACTAAACAATATGGAGGGTCTATAGCTATCATGAGCATTTTACATCAAATGGAAAAACAGAAACTAGATATAAAGACTAAAAGAGAATTACTTATTATAGGTGTTATTCTAATTGGAGCTAATCTCAGAGCTCCAATTACATCAGTGGGCCCACTATTATCTTCTATTCGTGATAGTCTGGGTATATCTAACACATTAGCAGGGACAATCACTACAGTACCGTTACTTACATTCGCATTTTTATCCCCTTTTGCCCCTAAGCTAACTCGTCGTTTTAGCATAGAATTTACGCTATTTATTTCCTTAATCTTATTAATAGTTGGAATTGGAATACGTTCTTTTGGTGAAGTAGGCACGTTATTTATAGGAACCGTCTTAATTGGTTCATCGATTGCGATTGGTAATGTATTATTACCGAGTCTCATTAAACATAACTTTGCACAAAATATAGGTATGATGACAGGCATTTATGCTGTTTCTATGAATTTATTTGGAGCTATTGGATCTGGGATAAGTATCCCCATTTCTTCGTTTTCAGGTTTGGGATGGTCAGGAGCCCTCGGATGCTGGGGAATCTTATCTCTTCTCACTATTTTCTTTTGGCTATCACAATTACGGAATTGCCACAAATCTATGGACTTTTTACAAACAGAAAAGAAAATAAACTCCATCAACTTATGGCGTTCTAAGCTAGCCTGGAACGTCACATTGTTTATGGGGGCTCAATCCTTAATCTTTTATACAGTGATTGCATGGCTTCCTGAAATACTTGAATCAAAAGGGTTAGGCATTAATGAAGGAGGCTGGATGTTATCTTTAATGCAACTTTCTATGCTTCCTGTTACATTTATTGTCTCTATTTTAGCTGGGCGTTTAGGAAAGCAACACGTATTAGTAATTGTTTCAGTTACCTTGCTTATGGCAGGTTTATTCGGAATTTTATATGGAGGCCCACTTCTTATTCCCTTATGGATTATCATGATTGGAGTTGGAGTTGGAGTTGCCTTTAGCTTAGCTATGATGTTTTTTAGTTTACGTACCAAAAATATTCACGAGGCTGCAGAACTATCCGGTATGGCCCAATCATTAGGCTATCTCTTAGCAGCTATAGGGCCTATTTTATTCGGATGGCTACACGATATTACCCATAATTGGACTACCCCTTTATTGATGTTAATTTTCACATCAATAATCATTTTCATTACAGGTATGAGTGCAGGAAAGAATGTATATGTAACCTCTAAATAATCAATATCTTCTATAGCATTTCTGTTCTGAAGAGAGCTTTCTTCGATTATTTTATTAGAAATAACGTATTCCAACTTTATTTGTTTTCTATTTTTTAAAAAGTAAAACAAACCCAAACCAATCCCTGTTATATAAAAAACAAAAATTCGATTTTAAATCAGATTAGAAATCAAAGTAAGGCTATACCCTATTTTTATATGTCTCTCGGCTGTACGTACCCCTGGTTAACCATAAAAAAACCTTTATAATACTTTTTCATGTGTATCATAAAGGTTTTTTTAAAGTTAGTGAAATAATTAATATTTTATTTTTGTTGATAAAGACTAGTAAGTTTATCTAAAAAAGTATATAGCTGATTATTCATTGTTGTATAATCATTTTTTCTTAATTGCTCTGGAGACTGAACGAAACGATTTTCCTTATACTTTTCTAACTCTTGTTCAGAATGTTGAATTAATAATTCTATTAATTCAGGAGTAAACTCCATATGGCATTGAAAACCATAAACGAGTTCACTATATTCCACAATTTGCCGTGGACACCCCTCACTAAACGCTAATATTTTACTATTTTTAGTTAAACCAGGCATATCATTGTGCCAGTGGCCAACCGTACTTGTAGTAGCGAAATGAGAGAAAAGCTCATTCGTTTTTCCTTCTTCAGTTAAAGTAATAGGGAAGGTTCCTACCTCTTTTTCTGGACTATGTTCATAAGATGCGCCTAAGGCTTCACCAATTAACTGGGCACCCAAACAAACTCCTATAATAGCTTTATTAGCCTCTATACATTTTTTAATGACAGATATTTCTGCGGCTGCATCAAAATGTGGGCACATTTCTTTAGTTGTACTAGGATCTTGTGGTCCACCTAATACAATAAGTAAATCTATGTCTTCGATATTATAAGGAAGTTGTTCTTCTTCGTAAACTCTTGAATAACTGACCACGTGTCCATTCATCTCTGCCCATGTAAGAAAAGCCCCTGGTCCTTCAAATACTTCATGAATAATAAAATGTATACGCATTTGTTTCTCCTTTTTAAAAGAATTAATTAACTTGTGAATTGACTAGTATTATTATAAGATGTTAACTGACATATAAAAAGGTACAGTTTTATAAAAAAATACATGTCAGATGAGGGCAATATGAAAAACTACTTGTTTACTTTTGAGAAAAGTATTCCTAAATATAAACAAATATATACAAATGTCAAATTACTCATTGAAAAAGGATTATTAAAAAAAGATGAAGCGTTACCTTCAATACGTCAGCTTGCAGATTCACTTCATGTTAGTAGAAATACAACATTATTAGCATATGAACAGCTTGCAGCTGAAGGATATATCCGTGGCGAAAATCGAAGAGGTTTTTTTGTTAATGAATTAGAACCAAATTCATATCAAAGAAGAAAAAAGGTTAAACCAAAAGATGAGAAACAAATTAGTAAAGAAATTATCATTAACTTCAAAGTAGATGCAGTGGAAAAGGAAATGTTTCCAAAAAACACATGGAAAAGATTTGTAAATCATTCCATGGAAGAAAATCTTTTATATAAATATGGTGACCCGTTTGGGGAATCAACTCTTAGAGAACAAATTGCAAAATATTTATTAGAATCTAGAGGATTAAATACGGATAAAGAATCTATCATTATAGGTAGTAGTACACAACAAATGTTAACTTACATTGGTCATGTATTAAAAAGTGATTTTTCAAGCGTTATTGTAGAAGATCCAGGTTTTTGGGGCGCTAGAGAAGTTTTTAAATTACATCATTTTTCTTTTGAATTTCTCCCTGTATATGAATATGGCATTGAATTATCTGAGTTAAGAAATTTAAAAGCTAGACTAATTTATGTAACCCCATCTCATCACAGCCCTTATGGAGTAAGCATGTCAATTCAACAACGACAACGCCTTATTCAATGGGCTAAAAAAAAGAAGGGATATATTATAGAAGACGATTATGATAGTGAATTTCGATATACACAACGTCCATTTCCTTCATTAGCATCTATTGATCAAAATAGAGTAATTTATATCGGAAATTTTTCGAAAGCATTTTTGCCAGGTCTACGATTAAGCTATATGGTCTTACCAAAGGAACTAGAAATAAGATATAAAGAACAATTTAAAGGCTTTGAAAATACAGCATCAACGATACATCAAATCGCTATGGCAAAATTCATGAAGGAGAATGAATGGTATAGACATATAAAGCGAATGCGTAATATTTATAGAAGAAAAATGGAACATTTAATTTCTACCTTAGACGAACATTTTGGTAACGATATAACTATCATCGGTAACAATTCAGGATTGTATCTGCTCATCAAGGTGCATTTGCAAAAGTCAGAGAATTGTTTAATAAAACATGCGTATAAAAATGGTGTAGAGATAGGCCCAACATCAAGTTATTTTGTCAATAATTATACTGACACACCAATCATTAAATTAGCTTTTGGAGGTCTATCTCACAAAGATATTACTTTAGGAGTAAAGTTACTTAAAAAGGCATGGCTTTAAATAATATAGGGACTAGGACTTAGTACAGTAACTAAATTCTATTTTGTATATAATTTAATATGAGCCCTTAATGCCAATTAAAAATGAAAATAACAACTTCACATTTTGATACCAGTCCTTACAACAAAAATGGTCGTTTTTGTTACGTTTTATATTTAAAAATATGGAATAGCCTAACTGTTGAACTTGCTGTAACAAAATACTGTATCAAAAATAATTTGTAACATTATCAACTTAGTACCTTTTTGTTACAACAAATTTGATGAGTGGCTCAAAAAATAAGTAATCGTTGCCGTCCCCCCTACGGTTTTAATATGCTACGAAACATGGGAAAACGTCAATTCCTTTTTATGGTAAATATATATTTAGAATGTTCTGTTCACGTTCAATCAGAAAAACAAAAAGAACTTGTAGCAATCACTACAAGTTCTTTTTAAGGTAAGGTGACAAAAACTATCTTAATAGGCATATTAGAAAAACATAGGGATGTTTCTTGATAGGTTCATTATATAACAAATATTAACATTTAAAGATTTTAATTTTGAAAATTATGTGAATTATGAAGGTGGAATAGTGGTTCTGTTGCAAAGTTTTAAACGCCCCCAAAAATATAGAATGAAAATACAATTGTTCCGAATAAACATTATAAAATATACAAGAACATGTATCGTATACTCATTATTTTTGGTTATTTTTCAACTTTGCAACAGAACCCACAAAACACTACTGATAGATCACAAGATTTAAATGATTATTTAAGTAAAGATCAGAAAAAAGCATACCGCTATATAACAAGTCAACTAGTAACAAATTTAACAGAACAGGACGCTTATACTATAGCCTTAAGAATGCCGAAAAAAATTGACCGTTATCAAAGATGGGATTTTGAAAAATGCGTTGAATGGTTTGAATATAATCAAACTGAAATAAGTAATCCCGCTCATTTTATGAAAATGTTCGCTGAAAAATCTAAACAAAGAAAAGAGCGTAACGATTACGAAGCAAAAGAAGCCTTAACTAATATAGAACACGAACAAAAATACGAAAGCAAACTTCCAATTATAGACTGGCTTAATAGCAAGAAAATGGATTCCGTCTTACAAAAAATGGGCGTTCTAAAGTCCTAATTAAAAAACATCTAAAACTTAGCCTTGCTCAAAAAAATTTTAATTAGCAAGGCTATTTGTCATGTATTCTTATAACCTCCAAGCAACTTATCCTTTTTCGACACAAAGAAACTCAAAACACCTCTCAGTTCCTATGATTATTTCTCCTTTTCTAGACTATTCTGCTATGTAATTTACACTTATATGAAACTGAAAGTTCACTTATTTACTCACAGGTTAACCTTGAATTTTACTAAGATAAAATCTTGAATCGCTTGGTATATTTAGCCTAGCATCTCTAAAATAGATTCTAATGTTTATAATGGTTATATTTTTTAAACAAGACTTAATAAATATAGTATTCTATCCTAAAAGGGCAACATTATAGGTATTTTCTTTAGCGGTATGGCTTTAATAATACTCATAAAACTATATGTTTAATTGTAAGTTTGAATTAAAGTTTGATTAGCAATATTGAATGTACCAATAATTTTAATCATATATTCCCCATTCAAACAAAAAATAATGGCTATCAGATTGTCCGAATATATAATCATAAACATATCCCTTTTGTACTTGTATTGTTTCAATATGATTCAATCTAATTAAGAGTTCTTTAACAACCTGTTCTGGTGCATTCACATCAGCTAAATTCCTTTTAAATCTACTTATAAAATCATCTTTGTTTACTAGCTCTATGCTAGTACATACTCTTGAATAATATGCATTAATCCAGAAACTTTTTAGTGCTGTTAGCCATTGTTTATCTGAAGGGGCTGGCTCATCACTAATATCCCATTCCTCTCCATCGAACAATTCCTTCTTAAATAGTGCAGAAAATGCCTCTTGAATATTATCAAATTGAACTTTTTGGGCGAATATTAAGTCTACTTGCATCGCACACTTATCCCCAAATTCGTATACATCAAATGATAAATTTTGCAATCTTACGTTTGCAATTTGTTTGGCAAATAAATTGAGATCATCAAACAATTCTTGAATTTCTTTATTCATCGTATTCCTCACCCTTTCTTCCTAAAGCCCCGATATTTTGACTATCGATGTTTAAAACAACCATTTATATCTATTGTATAATCATTAAAGATGTATTCAGCCAATAGCATACACGCAGCATCTTTAATAAGTTAATTGCTATTTTTTGTTGTTATTTAGGGAGACACATCACATTTATAAAAAAATAGGGAAGCTTGTAAAAACATACAAGCTTCTCTACTTTTTTACAGATTTCGCGATACGAGAAAGCCCATGTAGGACTTTAGTCCGCCTTTAGGCATGGGATGAAAGTATCGTTTTTGCATAGCAAAACATGTTAAAATTTATTCAAAGTCATGCAAAAGATTCTAAAACGATCAAGTTCTCTGAAAAGTGAATATTGTATGAGGTTGCGCAAATCAATTTCAATTCGTGCGTAAAACAATATGTGTCGTCAAGAACAAGACGCTAAAACACAATGGAAAACCAACAATCTGTACGGTATGGTAACAGTACCGTAGCCCACGAACCTATATGGTCTGTCGTAGGAGTGGTGATGGCACACCGCAATCTTGCACGTCAGCGATACCAGAAATGGACTTCGCCTTTGGTAGCAAGAATCCCACTGACGTTAGTCAGCTTGCCCCTTTAGGGATGGGAGTGTCAAGTATCATTTAAGTTATTTTTTAAATAATTTAGCAAACCATGATTTTTCTTGTTGTGTAGATGCAACTAATTTCTTAGTTTCTTGTATCTCACGAACTACTTCTAATAGCTGTTGATCTCTGTTATTTATTTTCCCATCAATATTCTTTTGTTGTTCATCAATCTTATTCAGTAGCATTTGATTAGTTTGTTCTAATTGGTCTATACGTTTTAAAAGTTCCATGCTCATGGCTTTTTGTTCTTGAAAATATATAGAAACCTCTTTCATACTTTCATACATTGTCTGAATAATTGGCTTCGTTATTTCGTCGTCTTCATCACTCTCTTCTACTACAATATAATCTACATTTTGTTTTAACATCTGTTCTATTAATTCTGGTGGCTCTTGTGCATCTTTCATATTAGCAATTAATTTAAAAAGCTCTAATGCTTCCTGTTCATATCTCAGTGTCCGCCCTTTCGTCCCAGCGACAGTTGGTAAATATGGTTTGAATTGATCTCGCCAGGCCTGAAGAGTTGTCCGTGGCTTCCCAAGCATCCTTGCTATATCTGCAAGGGAATATGTTTTCTTGTAAGGTTCTTCCCTATCCATTTCATCGTCCTCCCTTCATCGTCATTTGTTGTTATCGATGTCCGACATGTTGTCATTTCATTGTTATTGATTATCATCCATGTCGGTCTTGTTGTCATTTCACTGTTATTGATCATCATTTATGTCGGTCTTGTTGTTGTTTTACTGTTATTCATCATCATTTATGTCCGACATGTCGGCATCTAATTGTTATGTGTCTAATTCGTTTGAAAGAAGGTATTTCCTTGTTTATTTTGAATTTTTTAAGTATATAAGTTAATTAAATAACAAGTACGATTCAAATCGTACTTGTTATAAAAAACGTTCTTATTTTTGGTTAAATGTGCTAAAATATAATTAAAAGTAGCACTTAAGTCGCACTTAATGTATAAAGGAGGAATTTTAAATGAAAATTGGAAGAAAAGTAGCGGATTTCGGAAATAGTTTTAATAATTTCATGGTGGATGGTTATTATATTGAACTTGCAACGAATGTAGTTAAAATTTCAAAGAAAAAAGCTGAGGATTTGCTTGTTGATCGTATTTCTAGACCCGAAGATTTACTAGATAGATTACTAATTTCAACTGAAATTGAAGGTGAAGAATCTTTCTACTTAGTTGGACAATTAGCTGAAGATAATCAATTAGCAAACTCTCATGTAAATAAGATGCACGATAAAATTAATAGTCCTATCCCTTACATAAGCTTTTTAGGAGCAATTGCATATTATCATGCTCTTAACGCTGAGCAAGAAGATAATGAAGTTGAAATTGAAAACATGAGTATGATGCTTCCAATTTGGCTTTTAAAACGTGAAGAGAAATTTAGCATTGCCCATAAAAAAATGGAAGAAAGGTTTATCGGTGAACATAAAGTTAAAGTATTAACACCAGGAATGGAAAGAGAACTAACTATTACAGTTAATTCAGCAAAATGTAGAAATGAATCAGAAGTTGCTAGACATTCTTTAAAATATAAAATGGTTTCAAAAGATCAGAATACAAATGTAATTAGTATTGAAAAGCGATATGAATCTGAGAGATTCGATGACTATGAAGTGGTTTTAACTGACATTGGTGGCGGTTCTACAGATGCTGTGCGATTAGGTAAGGGACTCACTACACCTAAGCACAGAGATTCTTTCCAAGTTATCGATATTGAACCATTCTTAGGATACCTAGAACGCTTTAGAAAAGAAAAATTGATTCAATACTTTAAAGATCTAAGAACATTAGAGAAATTTATTGTTAATAATTATAAAGCACAAAAGTATGTACTATCGAATGAAAATACTGGTGAAGAATATGATTTCACATCTGAAATTGTAGAAGCACTAAAAGAATATGCAAGAATTTTAGTTGCTAAAATTCTTGATGTATTCATCCCATCTAGTACGAATACAGTATTGAAATTCATCTATATCGGAGGCGAAGCACCAGTTCTAGAACCATACATCCGTTTAGCTTTATTGAATCATATGTCTGAAACGGCTGCTAAAAACAATCACTTCTTCTTGAACGATATTATTCAAAATAGCGAGAAAGAAGTATTTGCTCCAACTTCACGTACAATTAACCTAGCTGCATTAGAATTAAAAGCAATTGATGAAATGAAGGGACAGTTAGCTTAGAATAAAGGGATGTGCTGATAATGGATAAAAATAGAAAAATGGCATTACGTGCTGATAATATGCCTGAAGATGTATATAAGATCCTTAATGAAAAAGCTAATAGTAGGCAATTAACAGCATTTGTTGTTGAACTGGTACAAAATGAAAAACGTTATGAGCAACTACTACAAAAATTAGATAATGTAGAACAGAGATTAAATCTTTTAGATATAGTTGAAAACAAATTGGATCTTCTACTTACTAATGGATTTGTTCCTGCACAGAAACGAGAAGATTTAAAAATGGAAGAGCCCGTACTTCAAGAAGGTAAAATTATTGACGCTAGGGAAGTACTTGGTGGGATTTCTGAAGAAGATAATGAGGAAATGGATTTTTGATTAATACGGGTATGAAGTGACAATAATGTGATTCAATCTATACCTTGTAAACCTTACATTACTACGTTATACAATTGAATTATAACAAGAATACAACCGTTTAAAAGTAATGAATGAAGCAAAAACAACTAGACGTATTATAACATGATGGAGTGCTTACTTATTAAAGAAGGCACTCCATTTTTGCATTTTACACACGAATTTTTTGGCGAAAACCTTGCAATTATAAACTAAAAATACAAGAGGTGAGATAATGGAAGCACCAGTAAGCAAGGAAAAACAGAATCCTAAGATCTTAAAATCTTTTCTATTTTGGATACTTCTTCTAAGCGTACTGTTTTTATTAAAATCATTTATTTTGCAAATAATTGGAGTTTTATTGCTAGTAGCTTTTGTATGCCTAGGTTTTTATTTTCTCGGGTATTTACTATTTGGGGTTCTTTCTTTGATTATAGTTGTAGGTAGTATTATATGTGCAATTGGGATTTTAGCATATATCTTCGCTTAGTTAAAAAAGGAGGATGTGATTGGTGGAAATCTTAATAGTATTGGTATTACTTTTTTATGCTGTATGAGTTGATTAAAACAAGAAATGAACTTAAATTCTTTAGAAATGATGTAAAACGTTTATTAGAGAAGGAAAACAAAGATATATAATTTAGCTTCTGTTAATGGAAATTATGGTAAATAAATGAGGAGTGATATTAAATGTTAGATGTTTTAAAACAACAGTACAGCTTTATTCGTTCTACCAGAGAAATTCTATTTACGTTTTTGGAAGAAATTCCACTGCAAAAGTTGCACAGCACAGTTCCAAATTTCGGAAGCGGCAGCATTATAAAGACCCATATTCATGTTGCCGATTGCTATCGATACTGGCTTGGATCATTCGCATTTAATCAAAAGCGAGCAGATTTTTCGTTTACTACTGATTATGAAATTGAGCATTCAAATGTCGAGAAAGTTCGCATCAAATTTGAGTTAGTAGATGAGATTGTAAAACGTTTTTGGGATGAATTCAATGCTCGCTGGTTCGAAAATATAGCAAATGAAGTAAAATGGCAAAAAGAACCATGGAGTACAACCCCGCTACGGCTTTTAACCCATACTGAGACACATGAATTTCATCATAAAGGACAAATCGTATCAATGGCTCGTCACCTTGGATACAGTCCTCCTAACACAGACCTTGATTAATTCAATTGTACTAAAAATGATCTGCTCTAACTGTCGATAACATTGATTATGTAAATGGAAAATTCCTTTATTACTTCGGAATGCACTTTTAAAGGTTTGATAATACTTTGGTTTTTTAACAGTTAATCTTTTTTCAAAACGGCTAAACTTTATTTCAAATCCATACTATCAATACTCGTTGTTAATTATAGCATAATAGATAAATAATCTCTTTTGAAATCAATGGTTTAGGCATTATCCGTTAATTCTACGACCTTATTGTATGCACCACATTTCACTGCTGTAATCTTTTTACAATACATAAATATCCCTATTTCTATAAATGGATATTTCCCTATATCCCTACTTTTGTTGTCAGAAATATAGCAATGGGGATATATGGGCTTTTTTGAAAAATAACTGGAGTAGTATAAATGGCGGATTCTATTGCATGTACTGTAGCTTTAAAATTAAGTTTAAACAAAAACATTAGACAATCCCGTATTTAACGGCAAAAGAGAGGAATCGATTTTGAAAAAAGATTAATCAAAGTGGATTCCTTTCTTTTAGGATGAACTTTCCCTTTTATAACAAAGTTTGATTAAAACGCACTTGGAATTCTTTAATTGAAAGAGGTAAAGTAACAAACCTCGCATCTTTTTTGTACATATCGTAACTTCATTTTAAAGCCACATGTACCATATTTCACTGTTACAACCTTCTTCATAATATAGAAATATCTCTATTTCCATAAGTGGATATTTCCCTATATACTGACTTTCTTTATCAAAATATCATCACCAGAACTTCCACCATGGCTTTTTCTTCTCTCTTGCTGCTGCAACTTCTTCATGAAATTCCTTCATTATTCTCTTCGTCTCTTGGATCTCTCTTAATGTTCTCATCAAAGTTTCATCTCGTTCTTCTAATCTTTTTTCAATCCGTTCGTTCCGTCGTTCCATACTTTCCTCAATGCGTTTACTTCTTTTCTCAGCTTGTTCGCCAAATCTTTGCTCCATTTCCAAGAGGTTTGGGTTCATTTGTTTCGCCATAACGTTATATTGCTGCTGAAGTTGTTGTTGAATATGAAATGGTATTAAATCTGTGTTCTTGGATTCTTCACCATTAACCAAATCTGGATTGATACTTTCTAACTTCTGCGTAATCATCCTCGCTGCCTTTTTTAACGTCATACCGTCATGTTTGCTAAGTTCGATTAACTTCTCAATCACCATGACGTAATGCCCTGTGTATTCCCTCTTACCTTGCTTCTTCTTCTTAATGATGTAGGATTCTCGTTGGAGGACTTCAACGTATTTTCTTAGTGTGCTGTCGCTCACTTGCAAGCGACTATAGACGTCTTTTGGAGTATAAATAATTTTCATATCCGACATAACGCTATAACACCTCCTAGAAAAGGTAATCCCTGGCATTCTGTAAATTCCTGCAAAGAAAAAAGCCCTGATATTGGGCTTCTTATTCTACATTCATATTTTATTACATAACTTAAACTACTCACGACTTCAAACAGTCCGTAAGCACGTTAAGTGGTGGGTAATTTATTTTTTAGTCTTGAAAAATAGCTATAATCCTTATGACCCCATCAAAAATAAATAACATCCCTTAAATACTAAAACACAAGGATACGACGGTGCAATTTTTTATAAACAGTCAATCTTTTTTCAAAACGGTTAAATTTTCTTATAAATGGTTAGACTGTCTTATAAACGATTACACTTTATTTCAAATCCCCACTATTAATAACCTTTGTAAATTATAGAATGAAAAGTAACTAATTTCTTTTGAAATATATAGTTTAGGCATTATCCTTTAATTCTATTGTATCTACCAAATATCACCGCTATAATTTTCTTTACAATAGGGAAATATCCCTTTTTCTATAAGTGGATATTTCCCTATATCTATACTTCCATTATCAAAAATATAGATATAGGAATTCAAGGGGATTTTTGAAAAATAACTGGAGTGGTATAAATGGCAGATTCTATTGCATGTACCACATATCACTGCTATAACCTTCTTTACAATAGGGAAATATCCCTTTTTCTATAAGTAGATATTTCCCTATATGCCTACTTTCGTTATCAGAAATATAGCAATGGGGATATAGGGACTTTTTTGAAAAATAACTGAGTAGTATAAATGGCAGATTCTATTGCATGTACCACATATCACTGCTATAATCTTCTTTACAATAGGGAGATATCCCTATTTCTATAAGTGGATATTTCCCTATATACCTACTTTTGTTATCAAAAATATAGAAATATCCCTACTTCTGTGATCTGAAATATTGTTAAAAACATTATTCTTTCTAGATTAATAAGAAGGGATAACACACAAAAAAGACACCCGCACAGGTGGCCTTTTCTTATTATAGAAATATCTTAAAATAGATATCTGGTGTCATATATTCAGTTTAAAAGACCTTTTGTTACATCATAACGCCATTATCTTTGAATGAATACCATTTACCATCAATGAAATGTTTTCCTACTGCCATTGCACCATTAGATTGTAAGTAATACCATTTTCCATTATACTGGAACCATTCTTGTTGGTTTACACCACTTATATCGTCAAAGTAATACCAGCTTCCATTATAACTTAACCAGCCATTATAAGCGGCTCCATTTTCTTTGAAATAATGCCACTGATTATTAATTAAATTCCACCCTGTTACCATTGAGCCATCTGAAAGGAAATAATTACCTTGTGGGGATTCTCCTATCCAACCTGTTCGCATTTTCCCTTTACTAAATCCATCTAAATAATATGTCTTATCATTATATTTAAGATAGCCCATGTGTAGATTTCCGCCTTCGAGAATGTAATACCAATCTCCCTCATATTGAACCCATCCTGCATTTGTATACAGTGCACCGTCTGCTCCTAATAAGTAAGCTCCATTTTCATCTTCAATATGACCCATTTTCATTTTTCCGCTTGCATCAAAGTAGTACCATTTTCCACCGTCTTGTAGCCATCCTATTTTCTTCATACCATTTTGATCATAGAAATACCATGTTTCTCCCTCTTTTACCTAACCACTTTCTTGCATTGTCTGTTCTGCTTTTTGAGCGTCCTGCTTCATATTATCTTGTTTTCTGCATGTGATACTGCAGGAACGATAAACATTGTAGACATTAAAATTGGTAAAATAGCTTTCTTCATTTTCCATCTCCCCCAAATAATGAGTAATTTTAGTTTTTATTTCCACGAATGGAATTACATTATGATATTTAAATATAATCAATAGCTTTATGTAACAAAAATGTAATAATTATAAATTAAATGAAAATAAATAACTATTAAAGTAATTATTATTACTTCTTTGTTACATTAGAGGTAGCACCACATATCCATCAATCTAAGGGTACATATCCCAAAACAGTTAAACTTTATTTCAAATCCACACTATTAATAATCGCTGTTAATTATAGAATGAAAGATAAATAATCTTTTTTGAAATCAATGGTTTAGGCATTAATCGTTGGTTCTATGATTCTATTGCATATACCACATATCACTGCTATAATTTTCTTTATAATATGGAAATATCCCTATTTCTATAAATGGATATTTCCCTATACCTTGATTTCGGTACCAAAAATACAGAAATAGAGATATAGGGGAATTTTTAAATAGATAACTGGAGTGGTATAAATGGCTATTACAATTACTGTTGGGAATTACAAAGGGGGCGTTGGTAAAACCACTAATGCTGTATTAAACTCTTATGAATTCGCAAAAAAGGGGAAACGAACTTTACTCGTTGACCTTGATCCACAGAGTAATGCAACAAAATCTCTAATGTTAACAAAATCTATCCTTAATCCTGACGAAAAGGTAACTTTAAATAAAACATTAATGAAAGGAATTCAAGAGGGGAATTTAGATGGATTAGAAGTTGAAATAATGGAAAATTTATATTTAATTCCCTCTTATGTTGATTTTCAAGATTTCGCAAAATTTCTATATAAATCGTGTTCTTCGGAAACAGAAGAAGATTTCTACTTTAAGGGATTACTTGAGAAAATAAAACATAAATACGATTACATATTTATCGATGTTCCACCTATGTCAATTGAAGTCACAAAAAATGCAGTTGTAGCTTCTGATTATGTTCTTATAACTCTACAAACACAAGAACGTTCTCTTACAGGTGCGGAAAACTACATTAACCAACTAGTAAAATTAAAAGAGCAATATAATCTTGATATTGAAGTTGTAGGTATTCTTCCAGTACTATTAAAAAATAATGGTAAAGTGGATGAATACATTATGGAAAATGCTCGTGAAATTTTTGGTGAAGAAAACCTATTTAAAAATATCGTTCCACAAATGGAACGTATTAAAAGGTTTGATGTTAACGGTATTACTGAAAATGATAGACATGATTTAAATGTAATAGAACTATACGAAAAGATTAGTGATGAATTATTGTCTCGTATCAATATTTTTGAAAGTTTGAAGGTTGGTGTATAACATGGCAAAAACTCCTGGATTATTAGGCAGAAAAAAGAGCAATTTTAACCCAATAGATCCTTATATTCCAAACGAGGATCCAGTTGTAACAAAAAGTGGCGAAAAAACTCCTGCTTTTCCACCTGAAAATGAACAAAAACAAGTAAATCAGCAGGAGGAAAAGAAGGAGCAAACACCAGAGAAAAAGAAATTTAAAAACCAACAAGGCAGTATTAAAATTTCTAGTCAATCTAAGGACGAGCTTGGAGCACTAATGAAACTCACTAATAAAAAATATGCTCATGAAATAATTGATTTACTTATACATCATTATGTAGAAAATCAATTAACTCCTGAACAGAAAAGGAAATTTAAATTATTAACAGAGATTTAGTAATATAGAAATATCCCTACTTAGAAATAGGGATATTTCTATATTTTTGTAGTTTAAAAAAATAGCATCAACAGAACTTCTTCCACGACTTTCTCTTCCCTCTCGTCGCCGCAATTTCCTCATGATATTCCTTAATCAATCGTTTTGTCTCTTAAGCTAACTATTTAATATTTTCTTTGTACTTGGCTACAATAACACTAAACCACTGATCAGTATTAACACCCCATTGTTTTTGAGCTAGTAGCGCCATTCTTTTTATCTCTTCAAAATCTGGAATATCCTTTAGTTTCATTTTTATTGTAGTTAATCTCTTTTGACATCAATGTTTTAGGCATTATCCATTAATTCTATAATTCTATTACATGTACCACGTATCATTGCTGTGATCTTCTCCTGCAATATAGATATATCCCTATTTCCACAAATAGATATTTCTATATATCCCTACTTTTGTTATCAACAAATAGTGAAGATAATCCTGTTTCTTCGCCTAATAATGAACAAAGACAAGTGAATCTACAGGAGAAAAAGAAATTTAAAAACCAATAGAGTAGTATTAAAATTTCTAGTCAATCAAGAAAGGGCTTGGAGCACTAATGAAACTCACTAGTAGGGAATATGCTCATGAAATAATTGATTTACTTATAAATCATTATGTAAAGAATCAATTAACGCCTGAACAGAAAGAAAAATTTAAATTATTAACAGAGATTTAGCAATATAGAAATATCCCTATTTAGAAATAGGGATATTTTTATATTTTGTGGTTTAACGGTACTCCAACAGAAGTCCTCTTCCTCAAGCACGTGTAGGACATAGTCCAGTGGTAGGGAGGGGTCATTCACTGCACCTTGTTAAGATGCATTTTTTAGATGATTGCATGAACCCTATTACTTTTGACAAGCCCCTTATAATAATCCTTAAATGTGTACAAAAAAGGACATTTAACGGATAATATTTACATATTTTTTATTAAATGGTAATATGTATTGGTAGTTTTTTTCAGAAAATACAGAACTCTAAAAGGAGATAGGGATTCTATGAAAAAATTAAAAGTGGTTTCTACCCTAACGATTGGTTTATCATTATTTATTCCATCTTTAAGTTCTGCACAAGCTGCAACAAAATTAACATATACACAGACTGGGGCGAATTATATGTATTCAAATTCGCCTGAAACTGTCAAAGGACCAGGAGCTGGATATGAACATCGTTTTGAAAGCGGAAAGTATTCTTATTACACATTACAACGTTACACAGAACCAGGTAAAGAATACGTAGCCGAATTCTATAATCACAACAACGCAGGAATGGATTTGCAATGGGGCTATGCAATTTACAATGGGAGTAGTTCGACACGTTATGTTACAATCAAAAATGATTCTATTAAATATGGTCCACAAAGTTTAGATGGAAATTCAATGGTTGTTGCATCTGACATGGAGATTGCATATGCCAACGATATACAAACAGAAACAAAAGCCATACCTGCATGGAGCAGTATTTTTATAAAAGAACAAAAGGTACCTAGCCCAAATACGGTTACAGGTAAAATGAAATTCACTACAGATGGCAATCTTACAGTTCGTCAGTTTGTTTCTAAGAAAAAGCCTGATGGAACTTTCCCTACAGCAACAGAAGTAATGGATTTAAATAAAACACCACAAATAAAAATTTCTACGAGTGCCCAAACAACTGCAAACTATCGAACAGATACAAGAAAAGTAACGATTGACTATAATACAACAAAAAATTTTTATGTTGGAAGTAATTTAAAAAACGCTTCACAAAATGTGGGAATTAACGAATATGAAAACCCGATTGACCAACTAGCTAACACAGCAACTATTTTAGACGGGAATTACGGAATTACGTATGAATTTACTTTTAAAAATGCGGCGGGTAAAAAGATAAAAATCACTCCTAATTTTTATCAGGGAACCCCTTCTACATTTGTGTATTACGACGGAACATGGAAAAAAGCACCTAAAATAAGTAGTGGATCTCATGAAATCATCGTTCCTGCAAGTGGAGTTATTAAATACATCTTGCCTGGGGGAACAAACGGTTCGAAGCTTTTTGAATTTATTAATTAATAAACCAGGGATAATTATATCCCTGGTTTATTTCTATATTTCAAGTTCACAATCCAGCAAATTGCGTCATGCATGAATTATTAAGGTTTTGATGTAAAAACATTTAAACTTTATTCCAAATCCAAACTACTAATAATCATTGTTAATTATAGAATGAAGGATAAATAATCACCTTTGAAATTAATGGTTTAGGCATTATCCGTTAATTCTATAATTCTATTACATGTACCACATATCATTGCTGTGATCTTCTCCACAATATAGAAATATCCCTATTTCTATAAGTTGATATTTCTATATATCCCTACTTTTGTTATAAAAAATAGCAAATATACTCCTGTTTCTTCACCTAAAAATGAGCAAAAATAATTGAACTTGCAGGAGATATAGAAATTTAAAAATCAACAGGGCAGTATTAAAATTTCTAGTCAATCTAAGAAAGAACTCGGGGCACTAATGAAACTCACTAATAAGAAATATGCTCATGAAATAATTAATTTACTTATAAATCATTATGTAGAAAATCAATTAACTTCTGAGCAGAAAAGGAAATTTAAATTATTAGCAGAGATATAGAAATATCATCACCAGAACTTCCTCATGATATTCCTTATGTAAAGTGATAATAAAGTTATTTAATTTCGATATAAAAATATAAGAGCCTTGCTACATTTTTTGTAGTAAGGCTCCTTAAAGTTGTTTAATTCTTATTGAACTAAAGCACCCGTTACTCTATATAGTTATATAAGTTATTTATTAGAAAAATTGTCAATCACTTGGATAGCTAATTAGAAAAATTGTCAATCACTTGGATAGCTAGTTTCAACGCTTTTATTCTTCTTTCTAAAAGCGTTCTTTGGGGACTACCAGCCTTTGACTTATCATAAATGCTCTTAATTGATGGAAGCAAACCAGTAAGAACATTACGAGCTTCCTCTAAATCTTCCTGGGTGTAATGATGGGGTCTTTGATTCCAAACGTTTTCTAGCATTGCTAAGCCGATGCAAACAGCTTTGAGTCGTTTCTTTACTAAGGTAGTATTTGCGCCTTTCTGAGTCATCTGTGACAAGGCATTTTCGAGTTTACTGATTGTCGATTGTAAAGATTTTATTGATTCCAATTTATCTACATTTGATACGTTTTCCATGTTAGTACTGTCCCTTCTTCGTTTCTGAATTATTTTGCTTGATACTTGATGAAATCGTTAAGAACCTAATTTCACTCGCAATATTTTAACATAAATAACTAACTCTCTTTGAGAGGATTTCTCAACAATCTGGCCCAATTGTTAAACATAAGTTAACTAACACCCTTCAACTAACCTACCTGTTAGTCCAATAAGAATTAAACAACTTTTTTGTCACTTAACACCTTAATCAATCGTTTTGTCTCTAAAGCTAACTGTTGAATATTTTCCTTTTACTTAGCTACACTAACACAACACCACTAATCAGTAGTAACACCCCATTATTTTTGTGCTAATAGCGCTATTCTTTTTATCTCTTCAAGATCAGGAATATCCTTTTAGTTTCATTTTCATTGTAGTTAATCTCTTTTGACATCAATGGTTTAGGCATTATCCGTTAATTCTATAATTCTATTACATGTACCACATATCATCGCTGTGCCCTTCTCCTGCACCGTAGAAATATCCCTATTTCTATATATCCCTACTTTTGTTATCAAGAATAGCGAAGATGCTTCTGTTTCTTCACCTAAAAATGAGTAAAGACACGTAAATGTGTAAGAGAAAAAGGAATTTAAAAACCAACAGGGCAGTATTAAAATCTCTAGCCCATCTAAGGAAGAGCTTGGAGTACTAATGAAACTCATTAATAGGAAATATGCTCATCAAATAATTGATTTACTTATACATCATTATGTAGAAAATCAATTAACTCTCGAACAGAAAAGGAAATTTAAATTATTAACAGAGATTTAGAAATATAGAAATATCCCTACATAGAGATAGGGATATTTCTATATTTTTTGTGGTTTAAAAAAATATCGTCACCAGAACTTCCTTCACGACTTATTCTTTTCTCTCGCCACTGCAACTTCCTCATGATATTCCTTCATCAATCGCTTTATCTCTATAGCTACAATTGTTGCTTTAAAATAAATTTTGATCAAATTGATACTAATAACCTTGATAAACGATCATAGAAAAGAGAGTGTTTTAAAAAAAAGATTGATCAAAACACGCTCTTAATATTTTCAGTCGGTTCATTCTTTTATAAAAAAGTTTGGTCATTTCCTATCTATGTTGCTCCACAATCGCGCCCTATTCTTGAATAATGAAAAAATGACTTAGTACTCGATCTTTTCGTACATCGTACGGTGTCCCCGTGAATGTAATTATTCTACTTTGCGGGTAATAGGTTCTCTGGTCCTCCCATATAGAATAAATATTTTTATAACTGATTTAACACTCACCTTTATGTAAGTACCTGTACTAAAAGTGCATACTTACATATTTACAGTGTTCACTTTATTATCAAGATATAAATAATACTTAAGGAGGACAAATCTTTGAAAACACTTGTTATTGTAACACATCCCAGCATAGAAACTTCCGTCATTAATAAGCGATGGGTAGAAGAACTGAAAAAATATCCGGAAAAGTATACTGTTCACGAATTGTCTAAGGTTTACCCTGATGGAAACATAGATGTGCAAAAAGAACAAAAAATGGTTGAATCACATGGTAATCTTATTTTGCAGTTCCCTATACATTGGTTTAATTGTCCGCCTCTCCTTAAAAAATGGCTTGACGATGTTTTAGCTTATGGATGGGCTTATGGTTCAAATGGAGGGGATAAATTAAAGAATCGTAAAGTTGCTTTAGGTGTAACTGCAGGAATCAAAAAAGAGGATTATAGTGAAAACGGAAGATATCAGTATACACTTGAACAAATATTAGTTCCATTTAAAATGACATTCCTGTATTGCAATGCAGATTATCGTTCGTACTTTGCGTTTTATGGTAAAGAAAATAAGCCGGGTGGAAACGAAGAAGAAGAAAATGAGCCTGGTACAAGCGAATTGGAAAAAAGCGCTCAGGATTATTTGAATTTTGTTGAAAACCTGTAATAGGTAGCTGTATAAAAGCTATAAAAAAGAAGTATCTCCTTCTTGAAGAGATACTTCTTTTGATTTAAACAAAATAGCTAGCTACCGCTGTACATCCTCCATAGCTGGAAAACGATTTTTCTCTCCCCACTCACACATCATATTTAATAATGGAACGAGAGAAAGACCACGGTCAGATAATGAATATTCAACTTTTGGAGGTATTTGGGGAAATTCCTGGCGTATGACAATGCCTTCTGCCTCTAGCTCTTTTAACATGATGCTTAGCGTTTTAAAGGAAATGGCACCGATACTTCGCTTTAGCTCATTGTATCGCATAACCTTATTTTCAGACAGCCAATATATAATGATCATTTTATATTTACCGGCTATTAAGGACAACGTATATCCAAATCCGGTGTCTTTTAGTTCAACGCCAGTCGGAACACAGGTTTTGTACACAATATCATTTTCTAATTCACTCATGATATTTCTCCCTTCACACTTAGATTCGTCTCTGTTTATATTACCATTTAAAAATATCCCTTGTTCAACAATTTGGCCCGATTGCGGAACAAGAAAAAATCCTGCACATCAACACAGGATTTTTGAACAAACTTTTTTACAAATTATCAAACTTTGTTTTAAAGCCATAACAATAACACTGGGCCACTAATCAGTATTCCCCCATTGTTTATAAGCTAGTAGCGCCATTTTTTTATCTCTTCAAAATCTGGAATATCCTTTATTTTTATTGTAGTTAATCTCTTTTGACATCAATGGTTTAGGCATTATTCGTAAATTCTATGATTCTATTACATGTACCATATATCACCGATATAATCTCCTTTACAATATAGAAATATCCCTATTTCTATATATCCCTACTTTTGTTACCGAAAATAGCGAAGATACTCCTATTTCTCCACCCAAAAATGTGTAGCTTTGAAATTAGGTTTGATTAAAACCCATTAGTCTAATGGATGTAAACTAATAGTTCACATATTTAAATTCTTGCTAAATCATTTAAATCTACATTCAACTAAAACAATATTATCAGAAAACAAAAAATGGAAGACGATCTCACATTAGTCCTCTTCCATCCTTAAAAAATAGCAAAAAATTATTTTATTTCATCTAACTTATCCATTTTTCTAAGTAATTTAGTTTTTGTTATATCTCTAGAAATAATAAATAAAACTAAGTTAACCAAAGCTAAAATTACATCTATACAAATGACCCAAAAATCACTTTTTATAAAAGAATTAGCAAAAACCAATATTAATAAACTAATTCCTGAAATTAAACCCACTTTGTTTTGTTCTACTTTTAACATAAAATCATCTCCTTCTAGCTATATTACACTATTCTTAATACAATTAATTTAAATATTAAATAATTTTTATATAAATAATGAAAGTAAACCTTTTATTAAAAGTTTACTTTATACAAGAAATTATATTTATATATAGAATTATTGATATTATGATCGTTTTTTCCTATACTTGCTATAAGGCGGTGAACATGAATGAAATTTAAGATTAAACAAAATCCTATTCATATGATTATATTTCTATTAACTATTTTCATTTTTATTGCTATGCTTTTCGAACATGGCACAAAAAATATCTACTTTAGCTGTATGATTCTATTAAACATAATCAATTTTTTATTTATTTACAGATCTACTTATAAAATTACTGACAAATCATTAATTATCAAATATTATTTTACAAATACTGAAATTCCCTTTGAAGATATTCAACATATTAAATACCAAGGAAAATCATTGAACTCAAAAAATTGGTCAAGACAACGTTTAGAAATTATGTATGGATTATTTAATACTTTAACAGTTTGTGTACCAAAAAAAGAAGAAGAATTCATTAATTTATTAACAACTAAATGTCCTAACATAAAAATAATAGACAAGCCCATTAATCAATAAAAATAATGGGCTTGTCTATTATTTTTATATTAAATCTAGGAAACTGCCAATGTAAACTTTGAAATATTAGACTCAATAGTAGCTATGTTAAATGATATTGTTGATTTTTAATACAAAAAATAAGGAAACTCCAATTTTGCCGGAAGTTTCCTTTCTTATTCCATTAAAGACTCCGTATATTGAACAAGGAATGCACTCCTTAGCTGATATAATAGAAGGATAGGTATAAACCTACTTAGGCACCTTCTACCTTTTTGTATCCGCAATTTTCTGGGACTTATATGTGTGAATTATACTCGGAACTCCTACAATCATACTGACCATAAAACTCCACATTACATACCGCCAATTTTCAGTGAGTAACGACACTCCTATAAAAAATACTAACTGACCCAAAAGGGCAAACCACGAAACTATCCATGCTACCTTTAAATTTTCCTTCATCCCATAACTCCTTATACCCATTAGTGGAATAACATATGTGAATTTGGTAAAAATTGATAATTTAAATTTATCATAAGTTTCTTCGACAGAGCACGGAAAAGTATCAATAACGCTATTTAATATAGCCTAAAAATCAAAAAGGTCTAATCCTTGTTGAATACAGAAATATCCCTATTTCTATAATTGGATATTTCCCTATATCCCTTCCTATGCTATCAGAAATGGAGGTATAGGGGGGAGCCTTTGAAAAATTTACTGGAGTAATATAAATTGCTGATTCTATTGCATGTACCACATTTCACTACTATAAGCTTCTTTATAATATAGAAATATCCCTATTTCTATATTTATGTAGTGTATTTTAAAACCACCAAATTCAATAACTACATTAAAAAGAGTCCTATTTCTAGGACTCTTTTTAATACTAATTTTTAGCTTTAGCTTACATTTTATCAATAATCATTTGTCTTTTATACCATTGGTTTAATTTGTCCCTCGCAGTTCCAGAGAGACGCTTTGTTTTTTTATTATAGAATCTTGAAAGAGTAGGCTGTGATATGCCTATCTCTGCTGAGAGCTCTCGCATAGTTATGTTCTTTCTCCGATGCATAAACTCTATTCTATCCCGAATTAACTGTTCATTTCTATTCATATCTAAGGGCTTTTCTTCAGTTTTTACTGGCTGATTTTCCTCATGTATTACATCTATAATCTTCTTCTTTGCTAAGTTTTCCATTGAATGAATTAATTCTTTAGGTGGTAGTATTACTATTCCTAACTGTGAATAATAATTTTTAAACCAATTCTTCTTCGTCAATTGTTCCTCATCTAAACTTTTATCATATCCCCAATGGGAAATTACACCTTCTTTTTCTAAATCAATTAAAACATTTTCTAATTGATCACGAATACGGTTAGGCTTTTGCTTTTGGTTAATGCCCATTACTGCTAATAACCCTTTATCTCCCCCTATGGAATATGGCCTTTTCAAGTTAGAAAACATTTGGCGAATTCTCCACTGCCATGTCAAATAACGAATTAATCTTTTATGATATTTGTGTCTATAGCTATTATACTCAAGGGCCTTTTTTGATAATAGTGCCGTAGTGCTATTAGATCCATATAGATAACTGGATAAGAAACTGCCCGGTTTAATTCGGCACGATTCTATACCCATGTATTCATTGGTATTTTTATCTCTCCAAAGCACTACAGAATCTAATACGAATAACCTTTTAATTACTTCACGCTTTACTTCATAATGTTTCCCGGTTTCAGCGCGATCATTTAGTACGACTACTTCATTCTCATCATTTAAGTATATAAAAATACTTGCTAGAGCCGCTATACGTTTAGCTACCTTAATCTTATCTTCCACTCTATAATATTCAACACCATTTGCTTTTGCTTTTGAAATACTGCACATTTCTAAAACTTGTTCATATGAAAAATCAATAAATTCATCAGGTGTGTTTGCTTCATTTAGCCATTGAATGGTGATGGTATCTAGTACGTCTGCTGTTAAATCATCCATATTACTCATTACACCATCTACTAATGTATTCCATCTTGCGGCTTCTTCAATATTCGTTAATCTTAGGTCTTCATCTTTATGAGATGATAGCTGTGCTACTCCATTACTATCTTTTGTTTCAATGGGATATGATTTTAATTTTGTATTTTCATCTTCCTCAAATTGATTCTTCGCTATCCCATCTCTTAACTTATAATAAACAGCCGAATTATTTACTTCCAAATAATTTTCATCCACTATATTCGCATCAGGCTCGACTACTGGTGTATGTGTTTTAGTATTATCTGTTTCATCATTGCGAAACTCCTGTGCTATAAAGACATCTAATGTCTCATGAATCGTTACTTTGTAAGTATCAATATTCTTAAATATATCTAAAGATGAAATCCCTTTTATTTGTTGCTGCTGTACCCACTTTACAAGCATTGAAAATGATGGAGAAAGGTATTCTGAAGTTACAATTTTACTATTATCTGCTTCAACGTCTACATAGTAAGAATTCCATTTATGCCACAATTGCTCGTTCTGTTTATAAAGTGGTTCTGTTATTGATAATGCATCTCTAAACAATTGTAGAACGTCTTCCATATATATTTTGCTCCTAACATACTTTTAATAAATATTATCTAAACGTGAAAATACTTAGCTATATGATGTCCCTTTCTAAATAACAAGAAAGAAAGATAGCCAGAATATTCTATTTGAAATTTTCTACGTTATACCTTTATAGGACTTTAGTATTCACACCTATGGTCATCCCTTTTAATGATTATACAAGACCAACTCAATTTGTAAAATCAAAATACGACTTAATTCAAGGATTTACGTAATATCCTAACTTTTTTCATAGATTCTTCTATTGGTCTTATTTTTCATAGACATGAAAATCTGTAGCTATATCATTACCCGTTCACCTGCACAAAATCTTTTGAAATAGAAGATTAAAGCTTGATATAACAGAATTTCTCTTGTAATTATAATTTGGAACATGAAAATTTATAGATATATGATGTCCTTTTTAAAACTAGAAATTTTAAGTTCCAGCCCTTTAGTATCAATCCTTAAGGGCCGTTTTACGAATCATTTCATAGTTGAAAACATGAAAATTTATAGCTACATGATGTCCCTTTTTTATGAAAAGATGAAAATGACTTTAGCTACATGATGTCCTTTTTTATGAAAAGATGAAAATGACTTTAGCTACATGATGTCCTTTTTAAAATTTAAAGTTTTTAGGTTTCATCCCTTTAGTATCAACGTTTAAGGCTGTTTTACGAATGATTTCATAGTTAAAAACATGAAAACTTATAGCTATATGATGTCCCTTTTAAATAATGAAAATCCTCTATAAATCCTTTGATATCATACATTCACTACCCTTTTCTTGTATTTTCAACTATTTATATAACATGAAAACCTGTAGCGGTATGATGTCCCTTTTTTTATGAAAAGATGAAAAGACTTTAGCTATATGATGTCCCTTCTCAAATTAAAGATTTTAGGTCCTATCCCTTTGATATCAACGTTTAAGGGCTATTTTACGGATAATTTCATAGTTGAAAATATGAAAATCTATAGCTATATGATGTCCCTTTCGTTTTTATAAGAGAACCCCATAAACGCTGTTATATTAATGTTTATGATGTTTTTTCTAATGATTTTTTGATTTTCTACAAAGATGAAAATCCATAGCGGTATGATGTCCATAAAAAAAAATTGATAAATCTTCAAACCCCTTGATACACAAGGGATTAACACGCATTTCATCTTTTCATTTTTCCTCTTAAAGGGGCACATTTCATCAATTTTCGATTTGCTATAATCATAATTGGTATATTTTATATTGTTTTGGCATATATTTCTTAATTTATGTGTAGGAGGTGAAAAGGATGGGACAATCATTTATTATTCGTAATCAACGTAGTCTAAATGGACAAGCTACAAATGCAGTTTTAGTCACACTAAAATCTTGGCAAAAACTTGTTGAAGCTTTTGAAGAGAAATACTACAGCTATAAAGATACATACCTTGAGGATATTTTAAACCATATGACATCTGAAGAACGTATTGCTGATGTAGACGGATTTGTGGCTCAGGCGAAACCATCTTTTTCACGTCGTACACTATCTGCTATTTCAGAAACAATGGGAAGAAAACATAAATTATATGGTATTACAAATGCAGATTTAGAAGTCTTCTTATATCTACACAAGAAATGTTACACGAACGGGATTATTCCTAATGTAACAGTACATATGATGTGGGAAGATTACAAGCAATATAAAGAGGAATTTGCTTATATAAAGCATTCTCAATTCTATATTGCATTAAAGAAATTAAGTTTACATAACATTATTGCAATGGAAAATGAATTAGATGGCCGCTATACCATTAAGCTAACTCATTTTATGAACGAAGAAACTGACAAGGCAAACCCTTACGTTTATATTAGCCCGGTCGTGTTCACTAAGGCTTTCTTTGAGATGTCAGTTGCAGCCAAAAAGCTATTCTTGGACATTGCTATGCAACAGCACAGCGAAACGACTCTTAAACGTTCCTTAGACAAGCAAGATGAAAGAGGAAATACAACTCATTTTGGTGGGATGTACCGCTTTTTACATAAGAAATACCCACATCAAATCCGTGCAGTTATGAAAGAGCTAACAACTGCATTACCATGTACAGGGAGTCCCCTATTCAAAATTTGCAAATTACAAAAAGGGGTTAAAAATAAAAAAAGATATACCACTTTATATCTATCCTTACATACAGATTTCTTATGTACAAAAGAAGCTGGAGAAATACAGTATCGCGATCCATTCACGCCAAAGGTTACGTATGCACGAAAAGCTCGTTTTATTGAATCTGTGCTTCAAGAACTGAATATCGGTGAATTTGCACAAGACATGAATAAATTTATTCATGTACTCAAGTATACTTGTCATCGACAAATTCGAAGTGTTATTCGCGGCTTACGTGACATGATAGATCGTAATGAAGAATATCCAAGTAAGTTAGTGTACACACTGAAAAAACTATTAAATCAAACATCACAATATCAAATTCTTGATACAGCAGCAAAAGAAGGTATTTATCCGCTTATTACACAACATGTTCCAAAAGAACAAAAAGAGCAAGCTGTATTTGATTTCGGATTACATTTCTCTATGTATTCTCTTCGAAACATCAAAAAGTTGTTCCGTAAAACATATGAGTTACTAAAATCCAAATTTGCTGTACCTGTTACAGAGGAATCATATCACCGTAACTATCTAAAGTATCAAGAAGAAACGTTGTTTAGAAAGTACGCCTATGAACAAGGTACAAATCTAAATGCTTATATGGCTTTAGAAATAGAAATACGTGAACTCCTAAAAGCAAGAGGACATAAAGAACGCTTTATTCCTAGTGATGTTCGCGAATTGTTCATTGAAAAGATAGATAGATTACCTAAAGAAAAGCTTCGCGTTATTGAAGTGCCAGATAACTTCAATTTGATTACTTTTATGCGTGCCTTTGAACAGTTAATACGCGCTGGTATTCAAGTAACAACAGCTGAACAAGTACTTGAAGTTATGGAAAAAAATTAACGATACTCCGCTCTCTATTTTGAAAAAATTATAAATAGAGGGCTATTCGTGTTGATTTCATTCTATAAAAGCCCTCTACTGATTTCTTCTCATAGACACCTTTACTAGATTCTATTTATAATAGAGTCTTTTTTTATACATTCCTATACAAAACTGTACTTCAATTAACTAATTTTCCAGATCTGTACTTAAATAAACACGTTATTTTCATCTAAAATACATACAAATACCTACAAAAAATCATAAGGAAAACATTAAAATTCGTGGGTAAGTAGATAAATAGAACCTAATGTGAATAATATTTTGTAATTATTATTGAAATAAAGGGATTTTGGCACTTTACCTATCAAAAATCATCAATATTTATGTGAGTAATGTGACAAATTCTAATTGTGTTGATTAGTTAGCCTATATTGTGAATGTATTGTGAGTAAGTATTGTAAAATTGTGGACATACAGTGGATGAGTTCGAAATTTAGGGCTTGAATAAATATATTTAATAATGTATCAATTTATTTCAGTTTTTATGTAGAGACGCTTGATGTAATTTACGATTATTTGTAGGTTTTATATCTTAACAAATCTTATTTTTCCGTCGTTAGATTCTGCTATTTATGATTTTTTACGTTATGGTATGCTCAAAAACCTTATTACAATAGAGATAAAATCATATTTATTAGTCCTATATAAGTTTTATCTTTATTTTTTTAATATATATAAGATATATATTTATATAAGATTTTATTACTTAATAAATTTAACCCTAAATTTTAAGCATACTATAAAACAAAATAATCCTAGTAGTCTCGATAATATTAACAGACTTAACAGCTAATTCTTCTATATCGGATAATACAACAGCCTTCAACTTATCATGTTTAATTAGATGAGAAGAGCTTAAGAATAAAATTAATGCAAAAAAAGTTAAGGTGGAATTTAGCAACGACATAAACCAAAACAGCCTAAATCTTTTCACGCAGATAGTTCAAGACATACTGACCGATTGGCAACTTGAAGAAGAAATTAATGTGAAATTTGATGAAAGAAAGAAGGACATAGTGATAAATGGAAAAGATAAAGAAGGATTTGGAAAGGGATACGCATCCATACTGAATTCTGCTTTCGTAATAGGTGTGCTTAAGTATGCGATAAAGCTAGGACTGCCTCACCCAAAAGTAGTAATTTTAGACTCTCCTTTAACAACATATAAGGAAAAGGATGTAACAGAAGACGAAAGTGAACAAAAGGTGAGAGAAGAGGTTAAGAATGCATTCTTTGAATCCTTAAGCAATTATAAGGGGAATGTCCAATTTATCATTTTGGATAATATAGAACCTAAGAAAGAAATACAGGAAAAAATAAATTATTGCCGTTTTACAGGAAATGAGTTAATCAGTAGGTATGGTTTTATTCCAGCTAATAGTTAAAGTACAAAAGGAATGAAAAATTATTAAAGTAGGAGATTAGTTGGCTATGAGATATAGAGGGATTAAGCTGTATGAGTATTTAGGGTTTTTAAGGAGTGTTAACTGATGAGCGTTTTAATTACTTATGCATTATCGGATGATTTAGAAACACCTATTCATATAGACGATGCTACAAAAGATAAGAATTTAAAATATTATTGTGAGGAATGTAATGAAGAGCTTGTCATAAAACATGGTACGATTAACCGAAAACATTTTTCTCATAGAAGTGATACTACTTGTAAAGTAAGCAAAACTGGAAATGGTGAAAGCATCATTCATAAGTACTGGAAAATATATTATTCTCATTATTGAGAACGGAAAAGAAAAAGGGCAAGAAGTAGCTTTAGAAATTTTCTATAAGAATAAAAAGAGTAAAGAGTATAAATACGCTTATCTAGATTTAAAAATACCAGCCTTCAAAGTATGTGTTAAAGAAAAGAATCAAGGCGAAATAACTATTTTGTACTCAAGTAGAGAATTGAAACTTAATGAAAAGTTATTTGAACGTAAAATGATTGAACATAGATCAGAAGCATTAGGTTTTTTGATACGTGAGGAAGAACGAAAGAGCAATCTTGCTTGAAGCCATTACCCAGAATACGAACCCTTAAAAGATATTTATAGTCAATTAAAACGATTAGAAAATAAAAACCGATTTAAAATAGATGTTCCTAGATATGTATTTCATGTTATTTATCAATCACGATCACTTGCAAGACCGACATATTTATTATTCTTTACAACCTACAAAACTTATATAGAATTAATTGAACTTAAATATACTGATATTTTTACAATTAAACCTAGTATGAATTTAGGTAAAAAAATAAGAAAAGAAGAACGAACTTAATTTCAATGATATAAGGGAGGAATAACCTAAGAATAGTGATTAAAAAAAATACTGGTAATGCTAAATAACTTGGAAATTGCAAATCCCATTGTACATGCTATAATATACATACAAACTAAGGTATACTTCAGTTAATAAAGCCATACAATAAAAAAGAGAGCAACATGCTACCAACATGTGCTCCTTTTTGGATAACTGCTACCGTCAAGGTGGTGGCTATCATAACTTATTTTTTCTTACGAAATCCACCCTTTTTACGCTTCCGACGGCGAGATGATAGGGTGGATTTCTTGTGTTCTAAAATGTTTTTCTTAAAGAGGTGTGTAATCGTTTCACGAACGATCCCCTTTATAATTTCTTTTAGAAATTCAAGAAGTACTTCCATGGCTTTTCACCCCCTTTCTTTCCAAAATAGAAAGAAGGAGTAATAGCCTCCACCCTAACTTCACAATTATTTTTTCATATTATAGCATAGTCTTCTCCGTTTGAAGACTGTACACCTCATCTTAATAAGAGTCGAGTATTGTGTAATATCTTGTATAGTATCTATAAGAAATACTTTGAGTCTGATTCCCCTTTTCAAAAATTAAAGCATTTTCATATTCTAATTGCTCAACGAATTTCCAACCATCCTTCTCTAGCATCTTTATGAAAGGCTCCATTTTCCCATGTTTTACTAAATAAAGAGAAACATCTGAATATCGATCTTCGTTTTGTTCTATTTCAACTATTTCTTTCCCTTGAAAAATCATTTTTGACATTCCTATGGCTAATGGTATGGGGCTCTCTTCTTGAAAAATAACCCTTCTTTTTTCGATAACGAATATAGCCAACAAGGTAAATATTAATAACGGAATGATGAATTTTTTTGACTTTAACAAGCAACGTCACCTCTTTCCTCTTTTTCCCTGTTGCAACATACATTCTTCGTATATACATAACTGTCCTTTGTGAGTAGATATTTTATTTTTTGTACAAATTCAATAATATGGATAGCACTCATATGTATTAGTGTACCTAGAATTTTATATGGATGGTGAGACATATGAATCAATATCAAATGTTGTATAGTACACCGTATCTTTATTCCTCTCGAACATTGAATCAAATGTATAAAAGCACTAAAGGTGAAGAAAACATATGCGCTATACAAGAGCATATGCAACGGCATAATGTATATCTAGATTCACAGTATCGTGGTTATTATTATCTAAGTCGTAAAATTGAGGAATACCTAAATGATGACGAGTATCCATTAAGTTGGAATGAATTACTCGATGATTATCAATTGTACAAAGATAATCAAGGGAATCTGTCTATTAAACTGAAAGGACGGAGTTAACATGACGATCATTGGAGAATTAGGGGTTGTATATGGTGTGACAGGTGCTTCGGTTTTAGGAATTAAATTACTGAAAAGGAATGGTTTTTACCTTCCAGGTTGGTTACTGCGTGCAGGTCTCAAATGCTTGCTTATTGGAAGTGTTTGGTACGTGCTAATGGATATGCTAGATGTGTTTCTACGCTAGTATCACATATGGTAGTTGAAAAATAGGATAACAGTGCACCTATTAGATGTATTTTTCCCCTTCCATACAAGCTCAACTACCTTAAGGAGGTATGGAGGAAATGTTGTCACTCTTATTAATTCCAGCAACCTTTTTAACTGTTGCTTATTTTTATAAGGGTAAAGAGATGAGTGATAAGAAAAAAATTACTACTTTTTTTGAAATTGCAAAGATCTGCGTACAGCATAAAGGAGAATTACAATACCCCATTTTTATAAAAGAAATAGAAGATAACATAAGTAAGAACTATGTCTACAAGCTACCTTTAGGTGTACCTAGTCAACTTATTAAAAAGTTAGCTGAAGTATTAGAAGAAGGACTATATAAGCCTGTTAAAATATTGTTTCATCAGAGAGAGCTTCATATTCGAGTATTTAAGCAAAAAATACCTGAGAAGTGGAATTGGTCTAAGGATCTGCTAAAAGAGCAAACATGGAGCGTTATGATAGGGAAATCGTTAGATAACCATGTATATCATGATTTCGAGAAAACCCCTCATATGTGTGTGTCGGGTATGACTCGTTTTGGAAAAACAGTATTTCTAAAAAATGTGATGACGAGTTTAATTTTACAACAACCTCAACATGTGAATTTCTTTATTATCGATCTAAAAGAAGGATTAGAATTTAGCCCTTATAGGGATCTGTCCCAAGTAGAGGAAGTTGCTAAAAACCCAAAACAGGCATTAGAAATGTTAGTCAGAGTGCGTGAGATGATGGTAAAACGAATTGAAATGATGAAGACATCTTATTTTACGAATATCATAGATACATCCATCAAAGAGCGGCACTTCATTATTGTTGATGAAGGAGCAAACCTTTGTCCGACACAAGGCTTATCTAAAAAACAACGTGACTTATTATTTATGTGTCAGGAGATGTTATCTGAAATCGCAAGGATTGGAGGAGGTTTAGGATTTCGGCTTATCTTTTGTACACAATATCCTACTTCTGATACGCTACCAAGACAGATTAAACAAAATGCTGATGCGAAATTAGGATTTCGACTACCAACAGCAATTGCTTCTCAAGTTGCTTTAGATGAACCAGGGCTTGAGGATTTACCTTCCCTTCCAGGAAGAGCATTATTTAAAACTGATCGTACAGAAGAAATCCAAGTACCTTATTTGGAGGATAAAGATATGTGGAATTTACTAAAGAAATATAGGGTGGTGAAACAAAATGAGGCATCAAACACTCAAACAGAAAGCGAGACAAATCGAGATTTTATCCACTTTGAGTAAGTTAGATTTTGCAACTAGGAGACAATTACAGGCGATTCATTGTTTGGGAAGTATTCGAAATGCAAATCGTGTATTAAAGGATATGCACCCGTATTGCCACATTACAAAAATAGCTCGTGAGCATGTTTATTACCTCAATAAAAAAGGGCGTAGTTTATTGGGGGTTACAAGAGAAGTGAAAAAAAGTAGTCAATTACAGCACATATTAATGAGAAATGAAGCCTGGATGTGGCTAGGGTTTCCGGAGTGGAAAACAGAACAAACGATAGAATTTTCAACCGGCGGACAGCGATATCAAATTGTTCCCGATGCAACTTATTTTGAGGGTAAGGTCCCTCATCTTGTTGAAATAGACCGCATGCAACATATGAAAGCAAACGAACATAAAATACAGTTATATGGCCATATAACAGATATCTATAAAAGACAGAATGCTATTGTTCCAGTAATTATCTTTTTCACACTATCAGATTATCGGCAATCAAAGTTAGAGCAATATGCTGTAAAACAAAATGTGTTTATGAGAACGTTCGTGATGGAAGACATGTTTTAAAAAACTCTAGATATTTATGTCCCAAAAATCATGGTAATCAATGTTTTTATCAAATTTTTTTAGTGTTTTAATTATTTTTGTTGCTGATGTAAAAGTTGGAACACGATCTTTTTTGTTTGCTAAATCACTTATTAATGATTTGCTTAATCCAGTCTTTTGTACTAACCATTGTTGTTTGATTCCTCTACGATCTAAATAGTTACCAAATGGAGTTCTTTTTTTCCCCAGGCCAAACATTGGAAATCCCTCCTGATTAATAATATCGTACTAATAGCTTGTACAATATTCCATAAATCTAAACTTTTGTTCATAAATATGGAATTATGTTTTACAGCAAGGCATAGAATAATAAAAAGAGAAATTAAAAAAATATGTAATAATTTTGAGGAATCTAGCATTCATAGTAATAGCTACAAGTTGCTTATACACTAGCCTAATGGCCACTTGTTGCAACGAGTATTCCTATAAAATAAAAAAGCTTAAATCCATTGGTACACAAGGGTTTAAGCTTTTCTTAATTTGTGAAGAAATGAAAATAAGTTTAATAAATTAAGAGATATAAAATTGTTCAGTGGTCGAATTTTGAAGAATCACCAATAATTTCACGTATCGTATTGCTATTAAAAATTATTTACAAAAGGATTGTATAATACAAAACAATAGGCTTATAATAAGAACGAGTGTTCTGTTTTGGAGGGTAAAATGATGTTCGATTACTCAAAATGCATGAATCGAATGATATTCTGTATCGACCTTTGTTCATTTTTCGCTAGTTGTGCTTGTGTTATGCGAGGACTAGATCCATTAAAAGTGAAATTAGCTGTTGTTGGAGACGTAAATCGAAATGGATCAATTGTGTTGGCTGCCACTCCTGAACTGAAAAAATTAGGGATTTCTACAGCAACCAGATTATACGAAATACCAAGAGACCCAAATATAATTATCGTAAATGCAACAATGAGAAGGTTTGTTGAAATTTCAAATCAAATCACAGAAATTTATACGAAGTATGTAGCGGTGGAAGATCTACACGTTTATTCAATAGACGAGTGCTTTCTAGACATGCAACAAACAGCCCATCTTTTTGGACGTGATCCAATTGTAATTGCTAAAAGGATTCAAAGAGAAATATATGATAGAACTGGCATAACTGCGTCTATTGGAATTGGGCCGAATCTATTCCTTTCAAAAGTTGCTCTAGATGTGGAAAGTAAACATTCAAACTCCAGGATTACTATGTGGACATACAATGATGTTCCAAGGAAACTCTGGAATATCAAGCCACTCAAAAATGTATGGGGAATCGGATCAGCTACCCAGGATGCATTACATGGCATGGGACTGTTTTCCTTGAAGGATGTTGCAAACACGCCCAAAGAGCGTTTAATCAAGCGATTTGGAAAGGTAAAAGGTGAAGAGTCACATCGTTATTCATTTGGTATCGATGAAAGCCGTATTGCTAATAAATACATACCTAAAAGTACGTCCATAACAAAAGGACAAATCTTATTAGAGGATTGTTATAGCTTCAATAAGTTGAAGGTACTTATTTTAGAACAGATTGAGGAAACTTGTTTTCGTCTACGATCTATGGATAAATGCTGTAGGACGGTTGAGCTTGGAATAGGCTATAGCAAATATATTGGTGGAGGATTTAAGCGAGCAATCACTCTGGAACAGCCAACCTGTTTAACTGAAGAGGTTTATGAAGCGTGTTTACAGTTGTTAAAAAAGTTTCATTCGGGACATCCAGTTCGCCAAATACATATAACTTTAAAAAATTTGACCAGAGACGATGCAATCCAGATGTCTTTGTTTGAAGATACTTCAAGAAAAGATGCTCAAAGGAAATTAGCAAAAACAATGGATGCTATTCGTCATAAACATGGAAAGAATTCAATTATGAGAGGTATTAGCTACATAAAAGGGGCTACTCAAAGGGAAAGAAACGGTAAAATAGGCGGTCACAAAGCATAAGGAGGAATGTAAGTCATGATTGATCGAGGTATGATGAGATGGGCGCCATTTTCAGCCATAAAAGAGCAATTTGAAGGATTAAATGAAATATATGATAAACAAAATGAAATATCAATGCCTATTATAGATGAGCAACAATTAGAAGAAATAAATGATGTTGTGTGTGGGGCAATGTCTGAAAATCTAGAAGTAAGCATTTCCTATCATAAACAGAAAAAATTACAATTGGAAACAGGTTATATTCATTATTATGATACATCTCGAAATGAGTTAAGAGTTGTTAATAAATATGATAAAGTATTATATATAAATGTTAATTGTATTATGGATATACAATATATATGAATGTAGGGTGGAGATTTATATTGGGAAGAACAGGTGAAGATACTGTAGCGCTTATCGGTATAATTTTAGGGATACTTAGTTCGCTATTTTCTATCTTCATTGGGGATTTTGAATATGGTTCAGGATCAACTAATCTTTATAGCATAATAGGTTATACAGGAATATTTTCTGCTATTGTAGGAATGTATGGATACATAAGAGCTAAAAAAGCGCATAAAGAAGCTGGAATCTTAATGATATTATCCGCAATTGGTATGTTTATTTGTTGTAGAGGTATAATACCATTTTATTTATTTTCTACTTTGGCACTGTTAATCGGTGGATTTTATAACATTTTTGGAAAAAAGGCATAAACTTTGCAAGTAATCCTCTAAACTTGGATATACTGATACTAGTACTCTAAAAAAAGGACAACTTGCTTTGCGAGAAAAGTCTGTCCAAAGTCAAGTGAAGTTCATTCATCAACTATTTAGAATTACTGCATAAAAACAGGTTCCATTAGAAATCTATACATCTCTTTCAATAAATGCAAGCTTTGCACCAGAACCAAAAAAAACACCTAATTGTAATTAGGTGTAAAGTAATTATAGTAGTAATTTTTGTATTTCTTCTGTACTTAGACCAGTAAATTTTGCAATATCTTCTAACGGCATTCCATTTTTGTGCATACCACGGATTAATTGTGCACGCTCAGCTAATTTACCTTCCTCATGTGCATGAGCTATTTTAGCTTGTTCATCTAGAAGTATTTCTTTACGTGCTTCATAAGCTGTGCGGAAAGAAGAATCATGGCTCATATTTTCCCATTTATTCATTGCTTTTTGTAAAATTGGATCTTGATTCATCGCGATCTCCTCCAATGTCTGAGTTAAGTGTTCATCTTCATGGGCTGGCAACAATAACATCCAACGGACAAATGTATTTTCCCACGGATTTACCTTTTCTTCACGCCATTGTTTCACTAATTTTGGAATCTCTACAAAATGGATTTCAATATCATCACTTAATACCTGTTGTGTTTTAACATTCCATAATTGTCCGATGGTATGAAATGATTCATCATGAGAAAATAATATAAAATCTAACAAGTTAATAGTGATTGTTTTTCGCAGAGAACGATATGGCATCCCTTCCTGCATTTGGGATGTATAGAGTTTACTCCAATAATATAAAGAGCGTTTTACCATGTCATGTGTATTTCAAAGCTGAATTTCTATATTCACTTGTGTTCCGTTGTTGAGTGTTGCTAATAAATCTAAAATAGATAACTTATCATCTTCATAAGACTTATGGAGATGTGGGTCTTCCAATTGTAGTGATGAAATAGGTGTATCTAAAGATTCTTCTAAAATGGCGTTTAGAAATCCAATTAAGATTTCTTCATTCCCTTTTGTTCCGAATAATTGTTTAAAAGCAAAATCAATTCGTAAATTTACTAATTTTGTGGACATGGGTTTCCTCTCCCTGTCTTTCTTTTCTTAACTATATTTTATAAGATAGTCCTCTACACATGCAAATGCTACTGTTACTATTGTAGCTTCTTTATCATTTTCCGACAGAAGTCTCCCTCTTCAATTTTTCGTGAAGGCGCGATAGCACCAGCAAATAGGTGGGAGATGAATGTCGGTTGGCGTAAGCCAAAATGTTTGCTTTCATATACTTGTACAGATTGCTCTTTGAATACTGAAGATATGAGGTTAGTTGCAGAAAAATCGTTGCAATCGTAAAATCTTCAACGCTCTATCGCCCCACGCTTGCCGAAGTTGCGAAAATCAAGCTTAAAGTAGGAAGCGTGGTGAGTCAACATACAAGATACTTAAGTTCTCACCGTAGGAACTACGGGCAGAGCCTGCTAAGATAACTGGTGGATACATCGGTGTTCGCAGGAATTTTCCACTTCAAACAAATTGCAAGGTCGTTAAGTGGGGGTAGTCCAATATGTAGAGTTCTTACTAATATTTTTCTATTTCACAAGATATTGCTGTAATTCTTTTATTAACAGTTCGGCACCTTTGGGACTAAGAACAATTTTGCCTTCTGCTAGAGAACAATTTCTTTCTGAAACATCTCCTGTTATCATACACGCTTGATGAGCTTGATATTTTTGTAAAATGATCTTATCATCTTCTACAAAGATTTCCATTGGGTCTTTTTCTTCGATCCCTAAAGTTCTTCTAAGCTCCATGGGAATAACAATACGCCCTAATTCATCAATTTTTCTAGTAATCCCTGTTGATTTCATAAAATCCCACCCTTTATTAGTCTAATTTCCTCATATTTATTATAAGTAAATTTTACCACGCGGAATAGTTTGATATACTCATTGAAATATGATTGTCACACATAAGAAAAAGCCCTGCTATATAAGCAAGACTTTGTTACACAATTGTATACCTACTATCCTCTGAAACACACAAATTGGCCGTATTAATTCTCACATGACATTTCCCCAATCGTCGCTTGACTTCTGATTTCAACTTCTCGTTTGCTTCCTCTAAAGAACTTGCTGGAATGATTGCGGATTGTAAACCTCTTTCCTTGCCACCATACACTACTGAAAAATCAATTTCATACCGATGTATCATGGTTTCCTCATTTCCCTTCTTTTGAAATCACTTTGTCCATTCAAACGAAAGATAAATACCAATATATAATCAAATATATGCAATGTTTTCTAAAAAGTTGTCCATTATTCTCTTATTTCTTAAACTTTTTCACGCATCATTTTATTTTAGATTTCCGTTGGATTTTGACAATCCTTTTATTTATTGTCTTTGCTAAAATACAATTCACAGTGCGAAACAACACATATAAAATGCCACTTCCTTTTTCATTTCTCCTAATTGGCTTCTTTATATGGATCACAGAAAATATTTCCATTTTTTTCGGGTGTTGGTAAAATTAGTTCTTGGGTCTTACTTGTTGTTATCAGTATAATGATTGTCGCTCAACTTAAAGAAATTAGTTACAAAGATTCCACAATATCTAAAGGGGGTACGGCAACGATTCCCTCTTTTTGGAGCCACTCACAAACGTAAAGCAAGAGAGGAGGTTATATGAACTATTTCTCCTCTCTTGTTTAGATTAACCAGCTACTACAATTGGAACAGGTATTTCGATAGCTGGTTTTTGTTTAACCTTGGCTGATTTTTTTAATAAGCTGAATGAAGATCAAGATATCAGAATAATAAGAATTTTATCAGAAAATACAAGTATAGCGTTGTATCTATTGGCGACTGGTAGTATTATTTGTTTTCCGTATATGAATAGTATTTCCTCTTTGACAAAAGACGCTTTAGATAAAATGAGTACGGTAAGTAGCGTAATTGCATTAGGTCTCGTATTTGTATCTATAGGGTATAGTAACAGAAGAGAAATGTTTAAAGATGCCAAAAAAAGAGATGATCATTACGAGAACTTATTAACCAATTTTGAAGATGCTACTTCCCTAACAAGTGAACAAGTAAAAATAATGTCAGAGCAAGCTACACAACTTTTAGAACAAACTGAACAGGTTTCAGATAAAACAAAAGGATTATATAAAATTATTGAGGAGAAAGATAAAAAAATAGAAGAATTAGAGAAAAAAATAAAAACCTTAGAGAAAATAGAGTCAACCCCATCTGTATAAATAGATGGTTTTTTTTCTTTGCAGGAATTTTGTAACCATCATGGAATACTGTCACTAGGAGGTGTTGTGACGCTATGACGGACGAAATTGTTTATTCTGCTAGTGAAGTATACAAACGACTAGGAATAAGTGATAGTACGCTCAGAAAGTACATGGAAGTGTTGCAACGAGAGGGATATACAGTCAAAAAAGATAAGCGTGGCAGAAGAGAATACACAGAGTATGACGTTATGGTGCTTGAGAAATTAATTGAGTTAAGTAAGCATGATGGTATGACGCTTGAAAAGGCAGCAAAGCTAATTGCTCAAAAATTAGAAAGCGTCGATACAAATGCGAAGACAGAGGGATCCCAAGAAACGGATATAATCCCATTCCACATTCAACAACAATTCCAGCAACAGTATAACGTTATGACACAAGAAATGAATCAGAGTATTTTGGATATGGAAAAACGACTAAGTGAGCAAGCAGAGCAAAGAAATGAAGAAATCAAAACTAGTATAGAAAAACATAATGAAAGAGTTGAGAAACGATTAGAAGCACGAGACGAGACTCTTATGAAAACACTTCGTGAGATCCAAGAAGCTAAGAAGTTAATGAAGGAATATCATGAAGAAGTTGCAGCAGCAAAAGAGAATAAAAAGCCTTGGTGGAGGTTCTGGTGAGTGGTTTTATATGTCTACGATTCATAAAAGAAACCATATGAGGTGTAATAAAAATGAAAATACAAATTGTATTGTTTGACGGCTTCGGAGAGCTTGTCTCTTTCGCACCTTTTGAGTTACTCAAAAGAGCGATAGAAGAAGGGGCTCCATTTACGGTTGAACTAATATCAAGTGAACCAAAACAAGAAATTACTACTTCGTTTGGAGTTACGGTTAAACTAAATGATTTTTTACGAATGGATAATCGTCCAGATTTGTTAATTGTACCTGGTGGTGGTTGGAATCATAAATCTGAACATGGGGCACGAAGACAAGCAGAGCTTGGAACCCTGACCAAAATGATTAGGGAGATGCACAACGAAGGAACGATTGTAGCAGGAGTTTGTACAGGAGGCATGCTACTAGCTGCCTCCGGTATATTGAATGGTCGAAAGGCGACGATGCACTATTTGGCTCAGAATGAAATCAGTGAATACGGGGCAGATCTTCTTCGGTACAGAATTGTTGATCAAGGGAATATTATCACTGCCAGAGGAGTCACTTCAGGACTTGATTTGGGACTTTGGATCACGGAAAGGTTCGCAAGCCCCAAAATTGCAGCTGCCGTTGAATATAGAATGGAATACGAGAGGCGAGGTGTTGTTTGGTGTTAATTTGAATTCTTTTTTATTGGCTTAATCACAGGGTTCTTGCTGTAGACCGCAAAGTAGCTATTCGTATATATAAAATTGAAGCCAATTCTGGCTTTTTTTATTGTTTGTTTTTTCCTAAACTAAAAGTGTAGGTAGCTATTTTATACAGAGGGAGAGACAAGCATAAAGAATAATTAGAAATAAAAGTAAGTCTATGACCTATTTTTACACGTATCTCGGCTGTACCCCTTATATGCAATTAGTGAAAATGGAGTGAAGTTATTTCCCGATCAGACAGAGGTTAGAAGGGTTCTGTTGCAAAGTTTTCTAAACTAAGCTACACTTTCGAAAAAGAAAACGAGGAGAATCACAGATGGGATATTTTAAAAGGAAACAGTTCAAGAAGGATATTATTTTAATAGTCGTTGGCTACTATTGTCGTTTTTCTTTAAGTTATCGCGATGTGTCTGAAATTCTCAAAGAACGTGGTATTTCTATCCATCCAACAACTATCATGCGCTGGGTTCATGAATATGGAAATCTTATCTATCACATTTGGAAAAAGAAAAACAAAAACACATTGTTATCTTGGCGTTTGGATGAAACCTATATCAAGGCGAAAGGGAAATGGTGTTATTTATATCGAGCAATTGATAAAGAGGGACAAACCCTTGATATTCAACTTCGTCAAAAACGGGACACACAAGCAGCATATGCTTTTATGAAAAGACTTGTTCGATCTTTTGGAGAACCAACGGTTCTGACGACAGATAAGGCCCCTTCTTTAGCTTCCGCATTCAAAAAATTAAAGGAGATAGGTCTTTACAAAAATACCTTTCATCGTACAATCAAGTACCTCAATACTATCATTGAGCAAGATCACCGACATGTGAAACGTCGATTCTCTCGTTCTTTAGGATTTCAAAGTCTTCGCCATGCCTCACGTACTATTAAAGGTATAGAAACTGTTCATGCCATATACAAAAAAAACGGAGTCTTCAACCAAACTTCGTTTTTTCGACGTATAACGCATTACATGAATTATTAATAGTTTCATAAAACTGGTCCACAATATTCCCCATCTCTTTATATCTTCGGAAACTTTGCAACAGAACATAAAATAGTAACGCTACAGCTTTAAAAACACTCAAAATAAGTAATAATAAATGAAAATTTGTCTAGTATGAGTTAATATTATTGAATAGTATGCAACATTTTCATACATTCATTTATTTTATTAAAGAGGAGAAAAGAATGGCAAAAAATATATCAGATATTGCGAAATTAGCAGGTGTCGCAAAAAGTACCGTTTCTCGTTATTTGAATGGTGGATATGTCAGTGAGAAAACAAAGCAGAAAATTGAAGCGATTATTCAAGAAACAAATTTTTCTCCTAATACATTTGCGCGCAGTTTAAAAGCAAAAACGACAAATTTAATTGGAGTGATTGTTCCTCGTTTTGATTCTTTTGCTACGACAAAAACGCTTATTGGAATCGACAACTCACTTCGTGAACACGGTTATCAAATGCTTGTTGCAAACGCAAATCAAAGTCAAGAAATAGAAATAGAAGCAATAGAAAACTTTGTGAAACAAAAAGTAGCCGGAATTATTTTGTTAACGACAAAATTAACAGAGCAACATCATAACATTTTGCGTACATTACAAATTCCTTTTCTATTTGTCGGTCAACAATACGAAGATCAGTATTGTCTGATTCACAATGATTTTGAGGCAGCATTTGAATTAGGATCATATATTTTATCACAAGGACATCGTCATATTGCGTATGTAGGAGTAACGGAAGAAGATGTGTCTGTTGGGGTAAAGAGAAAACAAGGGTTTCAAAAGGCAGTTCAAACTTTCGCTTCATCGTGTAACGTTACATACTATGAAACAACTTTTCATGTGAAAGATGCGATGGAACAAGTAGCATATATTTTGGAAAGAAACCGTCCGACTATTATTGTTTGTGCAACAGATAATATCGCAATTGGTGCGATCAAGGTGATCCATGAAAGAAACCTGTCTGTACCAGCAGATATTTCAGTTACAGGGTTTGGAGGTTATGATATTTCTGAAATGATTCACCCTAGCTTAACAACTGTTTCATTTGACTACCATTACGCTGGGACAATGGCCGCGACATCTATGATACACTTAGTTGAAAATAAAGAGGTACCAAAAATAGTAAATTCAAGATATACGTTAAAAATTCGAGAAAGTATTGACAAAGTGTGAAAGCGGTTTATAATTCTTTGTAGAACCGGTTCCGCTTTTTGAGAAAGTTAAGACAGGATTTCTGTTATATATGAAATACCTGTCTTCTATTTTAACCATTCAAGGAACCGGTTCCGCAAAATGTATTAGGGGGACTTTGAATGGATATGAAAGCGATTGCCAATAGTGTGTTACAGCATATTGGCGGAAAAGAAAATATTATAAGTGCGACGCATTGTGCAACACGTCTTCGGCTTGTTTTAAAAGATGAGTCAAAAGTATTACAAACAGAAATTGAAAATATAGACGGCGTGAAAGGTGCTTTTTCTACAGGTGAACAGTATCAAATTATTTTTGGAACGGGACTTGTTAACAAAGTATATGAACCATTTGCAAATCTTATCGGTCTATCTCAAATTGATTCTCAAACACATACAGAAGCTGTAAAGAAAAAAATGAATCCAATTGCACGGCTAGCAAAAGTATTATCAAATATTTTCGTCCCAATTATTCCGGCCATTGTTGCGAGTGGTTTATTAATGGGGTTACTCGGCATGTTGAAAGCGTTTAAATTTGTGCCAACTGGCCATGCACTTATGCAATTGCTTGATATATTTTCAAGTGCAACGTTTATTATTTTACCAATATTACTTGGTGTTAGTGCTGCGAAAGAGTTTGGCAGTAATATTTTCTTAGGAGCTGTAATTGGTGGGATTTTAACTCATCCTGCGTTAACGAATCCTTGGACACTTGGGAATGCGAAACCTGCGGTATTACATTTCCTTGGTATGGATATTGATATGATTGGTTACCAAGGGACTGTTCTTCCTGTTTTATTATGTGTATATGTAATGAGTGTAATAGAAAAACAGTTACGAAAACATGTACCAAATTCTTTAGACTTATTAATTACACCTTTTCTAACAATTATGATGACAGGTTTTCTATCATTAATTATTATCGGCCCTGTCGGCTATAAACTAGGTGATGGCATTACGTACATTTTAAACACTGTCTATGAAGTTGCTGGACCAATTGCTGGGCTTATCTTTGGTGGTTTATATTCGACTATCGTTTTAACAGGACTGCATCATAGTTTCCACGCTATTGAAGCTGGATTACTTGCAAATAAAGATATCGGTGTAAACTTTTTACTGCCGATATGGTCAATGGCAAATGTTGCGCAAGGCGGGGCAGCTTTAGCTGTTTATTTTAAAACAACAAATGCGAAAACAAAGGGTATTGCAATTCCTTCTGCTATTTCAGCATTCTTAGGAATTACAGAACCAGCAATCTTTGGTGTGAATTTAAAGTTAGGAAAACCATTTATTGCAGCAGGAATCGGTGGAGCTTTAGGAGGAGCATATGTTGTCTTTATGAATGTTGCGGCAAATGCTTATGGTTTAACTGGGATTCCGATGCTTACGATTGTTGCTCCACTCGGGATGATGAATGTCGTTCATTATGTAATTGGTTTTGTTATTGCAGTTATCACAGCTTTTATCGCGACAATGATTTTATATAAAGAAAAGAACTAATTATTTGAGGTGAACACCCTATGGACAAATATAGAACAATACAAGATGCAAAAGGGTGCGAATTAGCTTCATTAGAGAGGATTGCAAATCAAGACTCGTGGAAGCCAATGTATCACATTCATCCGCCATATGGATTAATGAATGACCCAAACGGTGTATCTTATTATAACAATGAGTACCACGTGTTTTATCAGTGGTACCCCTTTGCTCCCATTCATGGAATGAAACATTGGGCGCATGTAAAATCTAAAGATCTGATTCACTGGGAGCGTATGCCTGTGGCGATTACTCCTACCGAAAGTTATGAATCACACGGCGCTTATTCTGGTGGCGCTTTCGTAAAAGATGATATTCTTCACTTGTTTTATACTGGTAATGTAAAATCTAAAGATAGCTCGCGTGACGCGAATCAATGTGTTGCCTTTATGAATAAAGAATATGAGATTGAAAAAGCAACACATAATCCAATTATTCGAAGCGTTCCTGCTGGATATACTGGACATGTTCGCGATCCTAAAATTTGGGAATATAATGGTTTTTATTATATGCTGCTTGGCGCACAGCGAGAAAACGAAACAGGTACATTTCTTATTTATCAATCAGAAGACTTGTATGATTGGAAGTTGCAAGGAGAACTACAAACAAACTTAAAAGACTTCGGCTTCATGTGGGAGTGCCCTGACTATTTTCAGTTAGATGGTAAAGATATTCTTGTTTTTTCCCCACAAGGTATTCAAGCGACAAAAGATAGCTATCAAAATGTTTATAATGTAATTTATGTAATTGGAACGTTAGATTTAGAAAATTTATATTTTCATGTTGATTCTTATTATGAGTTAGATAAAGGGTTTGATTTTTACGCACCGCAAACATTGCAAGATCCCGTTGGGCGCCGCATTATGTTTGCATGGGCGGGATCCAGTGAAATGACGTATCCTTCAGATGATTGCATGTGGGCACATTGCTTAACGATTCCGCGCGAACTAACTCTTGAAGATAATGTGTTAAAACAGCGTCCTATTTCTGAATTAAAGGCATTACGTACATCTTCTAAAACTATATCAGGTTGTTTACAGAACGAAACATACGTATTATCTGACCTTTTCAAAGAACGCTCTTATGAATTAGAAGTACAATTATATTCTGAAAAGGCAAATGTATTTGGTATTTCTTTATTTCATCATCATGAAGAATCATTTCCGGTTACCTTCCAGCGTGAAAAAGGGGTTGTTTCTATTGAGCGCGGAAGCTTTCAGCAGCGTTTTGGGGGAGAATACGGCTATGAACGCTGTAAACAAATTCAGATCCACGATGCAATGAAAATGCGGATTTTCGTTGATCAAAGCATTGTTGAAATTTTCTTATGTGATGGAGAAACTGTGTTTACATCGCGCGTGTTCCCTCGTAAAGATATAGAGTATAACATCTCTCTTTTCTCAGATGAAAAGATGGAATTTCATATCACACAATATAAACTTGGGAGAGGATTGGAATGAAGCAAGTATTTTGTATCGGTGAGTTATTAATAGATTTTATTTGTTGTGATGCACATGTTCCATTAAGTGATGGAATACGTTTTGAGAAAAAAGCGGGCGGAGCGCCTGCAAATGTTGCGGCGGCCATTACAAAATTAGGCGGCAAAGCTTCCTTTATGGGACAAGTCGGAAATGATCCTTTTGGGAAATTTCTAGAAAAAACATTACAAGAAAACGGTGTTGATACTTCTATGCTTGTGAAAGAGAAACAAACGACATTCGCTTTTGTCTCGATTGATCAACATGGTGAACGTGATTTTACTTTTATGCGTGGTGCTGATGGCGAATATCAGTTTCATCAAATCGATCTTTCTAAAATGCACAATCATGATATCATTCATTTTGGGTCAGCAACAGCTTTATTACCAGGATATTTAAAAGAAACTTATTTTAAGCTGCTGCAATACGCAAAAGAACAAAACCATTTCATTTCTTTTGACCCAAACTATCGTGATGCACTCATTACAGATAAAGAGCAATTTTGCGAGGATTGTTTATCTTTCATTGCACAAGCTCATTTCGTGAAAGTAAGTGAAGAGGAAGCGGTCATGCTTTCTAAAGAAACAAATATGAATAAAGCTGCACAATGTTTACTTGCAACAGGAGCAAAGGTAGTTGCGATTACACTTGGCAAACAAGGGACGCTTCTTGCAACGAGTGAAGGGGGAACTATTATTCCTTCTATTACTGTGAAACAGGTAGATTCAACTGGTGCAGGAGATGCGTTTGTAGGTGCCATGCTTTATCAACTTTCGAAAGAAGAAAATATATTTGATGTCAGCGTTAAAAAACTTTGTACACTCATTGCATTTGCGAATAAAGTTGGGGCGATTACGTGTACAAATTACGGGGCCATTCAATCTTTACCAACATTAGAAGATATCGTTAAGTTTGGATAAGTATTTTTTCATAAAGTGGAATTTGTTTTTCATTTTTCATACTTTGAAGGTGTAGTATCTTGATTGAATACTGCACCTTTGTTAATTAATTTCACATGCAATTTCCTATTTGGAGTGTGACTTCCTGCAAATTATGAGAGAAACTTAATTTGAAACGATTAAAGTTCTACATAATTAGTTGTCTGGTTCTTGTTATTTTAGGGGTGAACTACCCGCCACTTAACACTCTTACGAGTTGTTTGAAGTGGGGACTTCTCGGTTAGTCGTTACTTTTATTAGCTAACGAATTAGTCGTAAGACCGCGAGCTATCTCCCATGTTCCATAGGTTCTTTGATAAGATTTATAATCATGCTAACAGGCGTATCGCTTCATTTTTGATGTTGATTGCAGCATTATAATCTCTATCTATTGACGTACCGCAATCACAAACATACACTCGTTTAGATAATGCTACATCCTTTACGTTTCCACAACTACTACATGTTTTTGTAGAAGGAAACCATTTATCAATTTTCACAAGTTGTTTGCCCTGTTCTTGTAACTTATAGGCTAAAAAAGTCGTGAACATTCCCCACCCATTATCAGCAACACTTTTACCAAAATTAAGTGCTCGTGACATTCCTTTCATGTTCAAGTCTTCAATTGCTACAATATCAAAGCTGTTGACTAATTCTTTTGACTTATGATGAAAGAAGTTCTTACGTTGATTTCACAACTAATATAAGATGATAATAAAGCGAGAATACTGAATGATTATTACTATCTAGATCCATTGATATACCAACCTTTATAATTTATAAGACTGATTATATCAGAGTGGAAATAAAAAGAATAGCAAGTGCTTTTTGGCTAACGCCAAACCGAAATTCATCTCCCACCTACCGTTGGGCTATCACCCTGCATACGCTTGAGGAAGGAGAATTCTTTCGGATAAAGCGTTAAAACGGTCAATCCTTTTCTTCATTCGAGAATGAAAACTTTGCAACAGAACCTTTCGGGGGTATGGCAGGAATTCGTTCTTTTTGGATCCACTCAAAAATAGAGAAGAAAATCTAAATTTATTTAATAAAATTGCTAAGGTTTTTCAATTTAAAGTAATTTAATCTAGTTCTGCGACACTTTTTTCGTTTCTTATCTTTGTTTTTTTATATGTTTTTCATCAAAAAGGAGTCAAAACTGTCGCAGAAGACTATTTCTACGTCATTTTAATCCGAATGGCTCAAAAAAGAAGTAATTCTTGCCGTGCCCCTAAAACAATACCTTAGATGAATACCATCAAAATAATACATTTATTATCTAATAGCAAAAGACCACCTATTTCCGTAGATGGTCTCTGCCTCCTCAGCTTTATTGTACACATTTAAATTATACTGCTAATCGCATACTATATTGTTATGCAATTGTGCATTAATTCTATTTTTAATATAGTAATAGTGAAAAATATCTATACTAAACTTTGGGAATATTTTGCATAAACATTATCAATTTACTGCATATTCTGTCAATGTTAAGCTATAAGTGTAATATATATCTGTTTGAACCATGTCCCCTAATACAAGGTTTGAATAGTCATCTCAATACGCGAGAAAAAACCTAGAAAAGGCACCTTAGGGTGTCTTTTCTAGGTTCTGTTGCAAAATCTTCTAAACTACGCTACACTTTCGGAAAAGAAAACGAGGAGAATCACAGATGGGATATTTTAAAGGAGAACAGTTCGAGGAAGATATTATTTTAATAGCCGTTGGCTATTACTGTCGTTTTGCTAAATCCGCAGGATTTCAAAACCTTCGTCATGCTTCACGTACCATAAAAGGAATTGAAACCATTCATGCCTTATACAAACAGAGACGAAGTCTTCAAACAGACTCCGTCTTTTCGATGTACAATGAATTACAACAATTATTAATGGCCGCATAATATTTAATCATACATGCTTACCTATATCTATCTCTTGAGAAACTTTGCAACAGAACCAAATTTATCATGTAATAGTAATTAATAACTTCTAAATACTTCAATCGTTTAACGATAATTTATGTGAAAAAATCAGATTTCATCAAAAACAACTTTTTATTTACTGTAAGTTGATAGTTTAATCGAAGGATACTCTGTTTTCTTATAGAATTAAAACATTCGAAAAACTTTATATATTATTTATAAGTTTTAATTCTAATATTAAGGAGGTGTTGCCTATGTATAAAAAATTAGGATTTTTGGGGCGAACTATGAGGGGATAACGTACTAATAGCCCAAAAATTGCGTGGTTCCCTTCTATATTCGAAAGGAGTATTATATTGAACAAAATATCTTTAAAACCCATTGTTGAACTACTCACCACTTAACGTCCTTACGGACAGTTTGAAGTGGGAGATTCCTAAGTACAGCGTTCTATTAGGCTATCCCCGTAGTTCCTACGGTTAAGAGACGAATTGCTTCGTTTCTCAGATTGAGTGCTGCATTCCTATCTCTATCGTGATGTGTGCCACAAGAAGGGCAATCCCACTCACGAATTATTAGATTTTTAACATCTTTGTTTTTGTATCCACAATTTGAACATAACTGACTGGAAGCAAACGTTTTAGATACCACAACAACTTGTTTGCCATACCATTTTGCTTTATATTCCAACATCGTTCGAAATTGTGATCAAGATACTTCACTAATTGCTTTTGCAAGCTTTCCATTTTTGAGCAGGTTACTGACTTGTAAGTCTTCTATACCAATGACATCGTGGTTTTTGATGATTTCAGTAGAGAGTTTATGTAAGTAATCAGCTCTCGCATTGGCAATATGTTCATGGATTCTTGCAACTTTCACACGCTGCTTGTTCCAGTTCGAAGAACCTTTCGTTCTTCTGGAAAGGATACGCTGTGCCTTCGCTAACTTTTCTTCTAATATACGGAAGAATTTAGGATTCTTGTATGTTGTGCCATTAGAAAGAATGGCAAAATCTTTTAACCCAACGTCCATTCCACAAGTGGATTCCGTTTTAAGCATTTCTTGTACCTCTGTTTCGACAAGGATAGATACAAAGTATTTACCACTTGGGTTACGTCGAATCGTTGCATTTAGAATACGACCTTCTACTTCACGACTTTTGGCAAAGCGAACAAGGCCAAGTTTCGGTAATTTCATTTTGCTATCTATAATCGCAATATTGCCGTTCGTTTGCTTTGTTGTGTAGGATTGAACCTTATTGTTTTTAGATTTGAATCGTGGAATATCATTTTGTTTCTTAAAAAAACGCGAAAAAGCATCTGCGAGGTTTTTTAATGTGGATTGAAGAGCAATACTATCTACTTCTTTTAACCAAAGTGTATCCTGTTGCTTTTTTAATTGAGTAAGCTCGGCAGAGCAAGAAGGATAGGTTAATCCTTTTCCTGTTTCTTTATAGGTGTCATTCCAGAGAGTAAGAAAATAGTTAAATACAAAGCGACTGCAACCGATAGTTTTAGCAATTAATATTTCTTGTACCTTATTTGGATATATACGAAATTTATATGCCTTATTTACTAACATGGGTTGCACCTCACTTTTTTCGTAGGATACTTACAGTATACTAAAAAAAGTAGGCTTACGCCTACCGACATTCATCTCCCACCTAAAATTGGTGTTTTCACACCTTCACATTTTTGAGGAAGGAGGATTCTGTCGGAAAACGATAAAAGTAATTAGAAAGAGGCTATACAATTATCAGTAAAAGAAGAACAACGTACATTTATCGCCTCTAATCTGTATTCTATCGCAGAGGTTCAATTTCTAGATAATTTTTATGCAAAAGGTATATATCTTGATGATAAATTAATAGGATTTACAATGTTTGGAATAGACCCTGATGATAATAATTATTGGATTTATAGACTAATGATTGATAAAGAGTACCAAGGAAAAGGTATAGGTATACAGGCCATACTTCTCATTATTGAAAAGATGCGAAGTATTAACGAGAAAAATATTCCTCTAATTATGATTGGGTATAATCCTAAAAATCTTTCAGCAAAACTTGTTTATAAGAAGGCTGGATTTGTTGAAACTGAAGTATCTTCTTGGGGTGAACAATTGGCGAAGTTCTCTTTATAAACTCCGATGAAGAGATAGGGGCTATTTTCCCCGATGCTACTTAACAACCGTAGATAGAGTTTGGAGGTGAAAGCAAAAGAAAAACTAAGTGTGAAATAATGAAAAAGGAGTTGTTCCAAAGGTCAACTCCTTTATTTGTTTATAAGATTCTCTTCTGAAATTACTGTGAACCCATGTCTTCTTCGAAATAAAGCTGTTGTAACACCGTAATTATCTTTTTGTGTCCATTAAAATCCCCTATATAAATGGTAGAACTTCCGCAAGAAGGGCTACGTTCTTTTAAGGTGATGTATTCTGGATTAAAATCTTTTATTTTTTCTAAGGCATTATACCCTCCTTATACAAAAGCTTCGGTTACATCGTTTCCGTCTTTATCCATCACCTTTGCTATGCAATCTTGTACATCGTCACCGTTACCTCCAATAATTTCTGCTGATGGACGCGGAGTTGGTAATCCATCTAATACTTCTGGGCAGACCAAGACAGATTCTTCTTTTTGTAATAGTTCCTCTATTTTTGAGATAAGATTGTCATTTCCGTCGTAGCGACAAGCAATACCAGCTAAGCGAGCACTTATTACAATCATATTTTTCACCTCAAGTTAGTAGCAATGTAAATGTCAAGTCACTCCAAAATATACAATAAAAGTTGATTTTGGATTTATTTTTTTTGCTTTGTATCTTGGATAATTGTTTGTAAAATAGATTCCCATATGTCAGGATCGTCAGTTAAGAAATGTCCTGCATCTTTCATATAATGGGTTGTTACATAGGGGGTAGCTGAGGCAACTTTTTTTATTTCTTCTATTGGAGATAAAGTGTCGGCTGTACCATGCCAAATATGGATAGGGATGGAGATATCTTGAAAATTAAATCCCCAATATTTTGCTAAAAGAGCAGGTTCTGCTACTGCTTCATCTACACTATTTCTTAACGCTTCTTTCATATGGATCATAGTTAATTTAATATCTTCATCTGTTTGAATAAATTGTTGATCCCATTTGCATAAATGTGCATTTCCCTTTTTCAGCCCCTGTATATATTTTTCAGGGGTCTTTTCCATTTGCTTTTTTTGAGTACGATATACCCATTTTAATAGCAAAGGTAATCGTTTGGAGATAAAAAAAGCAATCCGATTTTCACGGCACATACTAGCTGGTGGCTTTTCATTCTCAAATGGAGTTGCACTAGAAACCATCTGTACGGATTGTAAACGTTCAGGGATTTTATAAGCACAAGCAGCTGCATAAGCACCTCCTCCTGAAACACCTATAATAGAAAAAGTTTGGAGCTTTAGTTGATCTACTAATTCATTTATATCTTCTGCCCAATCCAGAACAGTTCGATTCCGTTTTGGATCAGAGAGCCCGTAGCCAGGTCTGTCTATTGAAAGAAGTCGTATCCCTAATCGTTTGGCTACCATATCATCTGTTAATGACCAAATTCTTGAACCGGGTGTACCGTGGAATAGCATGACTGGTAATCCATTTGTTTTACCATATTCAATGTAGGCTAATTTACGCCCATCTTGTAAAGTTATGATGTGATCTTTCATATTATCCACTCCTATAACAAATTACAAACCGACCGTTCAGTCTAATTTTATAACAAGAGTAGTTTCTTTGTAAATACTGGAATTTTTATTGTGTAACATAGCCTATTGATAGAATGAAATACTGAAATCATATTATTTTCATTCATGTTGTAATTCATTAGATATAAGAGAACCATCCCATCGCCATCAAGCTAAGCTTATATAAGTTTAATTTCACGTGAGGTTTTTTCTTTTTTTAGAGATTTAGTGTAAGTTCCTTAAAGATTTGCATACCAAATAGCCTGATATTATCTTACCGTTAATAAGATAATATCAGGATGATAGTGTTTCCATTTGAACAAATTTTTCTTTTCCATACCGATCACACACCCTTTTAGAGTAATAGTATTAGTATGTCCAAGATTTATAGATTACTTGCAATTATCCTGAAGTTTTTGCACCAGAACCGTTATAAAAGTAGGCATATCAAATAAAGCCTGACGGGTTTCAATTTTTTTACTAAGCTACCTGATGAGTAGAAGTGGTATACTCATAAACAACACTCAAAATTTTCAATGGGGGAAAATGATATGAGGATCAAGATACAAGAATATGTAGTCAATGAAAGAGATTCAGGACCATATGGAATAACCGTAGGAAAAGACGGGGCATTGTGGTTTACGGAACAAAAAGGGAATCGAATTGGTAGAATAGATGCTAATGGTGAAATAAATTCTTTTCCCATTCCGACAGTAAATGCAGGGGCTATGTCTATTATTTCGGACCAGACTGGTGACTTATGGTTTACGGAATATAACGCAAGCAAGATCGGTAAAATGTCGATGAACGGCCATTTTGAAGAATATGTACTCCCTGAAACGAACGCTGCACCTTTTGGCATAACGGAAGGACCAGATGGAGCAATATGGTTTACAGAAATGAATAACGGTAGGATTGGAAGAATAACAAAGTCGGGGGAAATCACCGAATTTGAATTACCTAACTCCACATCATTTCCCTCTTTTATTACTTTGGGATTAGACGGGGCATTATGGTTTACACAGAATCAGAACAATACGATTGGGAGAATAACCACTAAAGGTGATGTGACAGAATATCCAATCCCAACACCTAACTCCAGGCCAGTTGGAATTGCGAGCGGACCAGATGGAGCAATATGGTTTGTGCAAATCAGGGGCAATAAAATTGGTAGAATTACGTTCGAAGGTGAGGTCGAAGAATTTGTTATACCGACGCCTAACGCTCGCCCTCATGCCATAATCCCTGGGAAGAACAGAGATCTTTGGTTCACGGAATGGGGAGGTAACCAAATAAGCCGAATTACAGTTGAAGGAGTTATTACTGAATATACGATACCTACAAATAATGCAGAGCCACATGGTATCACGTTTTGTCCGGATGGCGATATTTGGTTCGCTGAAGAGTGTAATCAAATTGGACGTCTAACAATCATTACGTAATAGAGGTATCGTCTATCCCTATCAAGCTCAGAAAAGCAAATACCAACCCATAAAGAAAAAGAACCTGCTCGAATGCAGATTCTTTCCGATAATGATTTATGTAAGTAAGACACGAAAATATGATACAATGCATCAGAAATGAATTCAAGTATAAAAAGAACCCGTTGAAGTTCGGGTCCTTTCAGAAGTGATGATGTTTTCTCTGTTTCAGATAGAGAAAAAATACAAAAATTATAATACATCTAAGTATAGAAAATTTCAATACTTAAATTGTGTCTAAACGACAATTATCAATTGCACGAATCGACGTTGATTTAAAGTTCTTTATACAAAATGAATAAATGGATTTTTTAGAAGATACTAACAAAATAAATCAATCACCTTTATTAATTCACATAATTTTCAAAAATCAAGTCTTTAATTGTTAATATTTGTTATATAATAGACCTATCAAGAAACATCCCTGTGTTTTTCTAATATGCCTGTTAAGATAGTTTGTGTTACCCTTTTTGTCACCTTATCTTAAAAAGAACTTGTAGTAATTTTAAAGTGAACCCCATTAATGGGACATGAAAAAAACACCTCCTTAATTCGCATACTAAATGCGAATTAAATGGAGGTG